>JBJKQV010000040.1:0-18955 GCA_046704985.1 Terriglobia bacterium | reverse complement strand
GGGGTATCCGGCGCCGACGCTCGGCAGCAGCGGAAGCCTGCCCAGCGGCGTGACTTTCGACACGGCCACCGGCCTCCTGAGCGGCACCCCGGCGCCTGGAACCGGCGGAGCCTATCCTATTACCTTCACCGCCTCGAACGGGGTGGGGACGAATGCCACGCAGAACTTCACGCTGGCGGTCAACGAGCCCCCGGCCATCTCCAGCTCTTCAAGCACTACGTTCACGACGGGCTCGGCGGGGTCGTTCACGGTAACGGCGACGGGGTATCCGGCGCCGACTTTCAGCAAGACCGGCGCGCTGCCCAGCGGGGTAACGCTCTCGAGCGGCGGAGTGCTGAGCGGCACGCCTGCAAGCGGAACGGGGGGAACGTATCCGTTCACCATCACCGCCTCGAACGGCATCGGGACGGACTCGACGCAGAACTTCACTTTGACGGTGAATCAGCTTTCCGCCATCACCAGTTCTTCAGGCGCCACGTTCACGGTAGGCTCGGCGGGGACCTTCACGGTGACGGCCACGGGCTACCCGGCGCCAACCTTGAGCCTCAGCGGAACCCTGCCGGGCAATGTGACCTTCGACGTGGGCACCGGCGTGCTAAGCGGGACGCCGGCCACGGGGACGGGGGGAGCCTATCCCCTCACCATCACCGCCTCGAACGGGGTGGGCACGGACGCCACGCAGAACTTCACGCTCTCGGTCAACGAACCGCCGGCCATCACCAGCGGGGACAACACCACCTTTACGGTGGGTGTGGCGGGCTCGTTCACGGTGACGGCGACGGGGTATCCCGCGCCCACGCTGGGCAGGAGCGGCAGCTTGCCGAGCGGCGTGACCTTCACCGGCTCGACGGGCGCGCTCGCCGGCACGCCGGGGTCGAACGCGGGCGGGGTCTACAACCTGGTCTTCACGGCGTCGAACGGCGTGGGAACAAACGCCACGCAGAACTTTACCCTCACCGTGGAAAATCCCGTGCCGGTGCTCTATTCCATTTCGCCGCCCGGCGCCAACGCCGGCGACTCTAATACTACCTTGACGGTGAGCGGAGCGGACTTCACGCGGCAGTCGGCGGTGCACTTTTACACCGGCACGGACACGGCGCTTTCGACCTCCTACAGCAACGCCACGCAACTGACCGCCACCATTCCCTCGTCGTTGCTGACCAGCACGGGGACGTTCAGCGTGGCGGTGGTAACGGCGAGCCCCGGGGGCGGCACTTCCACGTCGTTGGACTTCAAAGTCTGGCCCAGCTACCCGCGCAGCGGCGCCACGACGGTGCTCAACGGCCCGCCGCCGGCGCTCAATCCCATCACCGCCAACGCCGGGGCCGACGTGGTGGCGGTGCTCGACTGGACGTCCAAGGACAACATCGGGTATGCGGAAGACGTGCTGGCCGCCGACCACCTGGCGAGCGAAATGGGCATTCCCAGCGTCGACACCACCGATTTCACGACGGCCTCAGCCTATCCGTTTCTGATGGTGGCGGGGGTGATGAACACCAGCTTGTCGACTCCCGAGGTGAACGAGCTCATCAACTACGTCAAGGCCGGCAACACGCTCTACCTCTGGCAGCCCGACGTGAGCAGCCTGCTGAGCGCTCTGGGGCTTGGCTCGGCAACCAATCACAGCAGCGGGTCGACGCGCCCCGTGACCTTCGACACCAGCCAGACGGACCCCATTCTGACCTACATCAACGACCCGCTGGAGGTGAACTGGCAGCCCATCTTCCCCAGCGGCGACGTCACGCGCGGTTACGCGGCGGGCTCGTGCACGCCCCTGGCCGTCTGGAGCACCGGCGATTACGCCATGCTGCGCTGCGACCTGACCAACGGCACCACCACCGGCCACGCCTACGTCTTCGGCTGGCGGCTGCGCCCCATGCTCACCCTGCCGGAGCGGACGATCGACGCTCCCGACGTCGACTGGACTAACGTGCCGGTCCTCGACGCCGACATTGTCCGCGTGCTGATGCTGGGCAGCTACCAGGGCATTGCCGGCGCCAAAGCCCAGGTCCGCCCCTGGGCTCCGGACGGCCAACACGCTGCGCTCATCATCAGCCACGACGTGGACGCGGTGATTTCCTATCAGAACGTTCCGGCGTGGGTGGATTTTGAAGAGGGCCTGGGGATCAAGTCCACCTATCTGTTTACCGTCACGCCCTACGACACCGGCTACACGTCGGCCATGTATACGCCTTCCGGCATCGCCGACATCCAGTACGCCATCGACCACGGCTTCGACGTCGAGGACCACAGCCTCGGGCACTTCCCCGATTTTACGGTGGCGCCCTACAGCATCGGCCCGCCCACCGAAACCGCCTCCAATTACCAGCCCATGTTTACCGACGACGGCACCCTGGAGTGCTGCACCAGCAATATGAGCGTGCTCGGCGAAGCGGGGGTGAGCAAGTGGCTGCTCGAGCACGACCTGGGCATTTCCGTGCCGGAATTCCGCTCCGGCTATCTGGCCGCGCCTCCCGACCTGATCCAGGGCCTTTCGGACATCGGTTATGTGCGCGACTCGACTTACGCGCTCGCCCTCACGCGCGGCTCCTTCCCCTATGTGCTTTTCGACCTGAACACCAGCACCACGCCGGACACCGTGATTCCCTATCGCCTGATGGAGTATCCGGTGACCATCTCCGAAGACCAGGACCCGCCGCTGAGCGCGGCCACCATTGACTCCTATCTGGCCAAATGGAAAACCATGCTCAGGCTCAATTACGACAACCACGCTCCCACCATCGTGCTGATTCATCCCATTGACACCGGCATCCGCTTCCAGATTCTCCAGGAACTGCTCACCTGGGCCCAGGACCAGGGCATGGACCTCTGGGTGGGCGACTGGAAGACCTTCGCGGAATCCTGGGAAAGCTACGGAGTGACCAACGGCAAGGGTTGGTAGAAGCGCCGCGCCATTTTGCCCCCAAAACGAGTACAATAGAGCGCCGGCCGGCCCAGGGCAAAAGATAGGGGACACCTCCGGCCCAATCCATTTCACCCTTAGGAGTTGCGATGGCGACCCAGACCCCTCCGCCTGTCTTCACGCTGGAAATCCTCACCCAGGAGGATGCCAAGGAGGTGCGCTGCCACGGGCGCCTCACCTCCCTCGCGGCGCCGGAGTTCAAGGTGCGGGTCAAGGCGCTGATGGCCGAAACCCCCCGCCTGACGCTCGACCTGGGCGACGTGGCCTTTATGGACAGTTCCGGCCTGGGGGCGGTGGTGAGCATCTATGTCTCCGCCAAGGGGGCGCACTGCGACCTGCGGGTGGTGAAGCTGTCGAAGCAGGTGCGCAAGCTTTTGGGCGTCGCCCACCTGCTTTCCATGTTCGAAGCTTGTGGGGAATATAGCGTCAAAATGCCCTGAAGGGGGCAAAAGGGGCCGCGCCTTCCTCCGGTGGCGGCATTGTCAAGTGCCGGGGGATATGTTATAACCCAGAAATCCGAGAGGTGTTATGCCGCTGCCCCCGGGGGCAGTGGCGTGCGGGCGAGGCTGGGATGAAGGTCAGCCGAAGGCGTGGTAGCCTCGCCGGCGCCGGGGAATCGGAAGAGAGGATCTCGCCCTTTGAGCTTTATCAACTTCGCCGCGCGGGAAATTAACTGCAAGATCGTCTACTACGGCGCCGGCTTGGGCGGCAAGACGACCAATCTGCAATGGATCTTCGACCAGACACTCGGCAAGACGGGCGGCAAGATGATTTCGCTGGCCACCGAAACCGAGCGCACCCTCTTTTTTGACTTCCTGCCCCTCGACCTGGGCACCGTGCGCGGATTCAAGACGCGCTTCCACCTCTACACGGTTCCCGGCCAGGTTTTCTACGACGCCAGCCGCAAGCTTATCCTGAGGAGCGTGGACGGCGTAATCTTCGTCGCCGACTCCCAGGAAGAGCGCATGGACGCCAACGTCGAGGCCATCGAGAACCTGCAGGAGAACCTCAAGGAGCACGGCTACGACTTCAACAAGATTCCCTACGTGCTGCAGCTCAACAAGCGCGACCTGCCCAACATCCTGCCCGCGGAAGAGCTGAAGAAAGCCCTGGTCAAGAAGGGCGAGCCGACGGTGGAGGCGATCGCCTTCAAGGGCGTGGGCGTGTTCGAAACCCTGAAGGAAGTCGCCCGCCAGGTCCTGGCGGAACTGAAGAAGTAGGTCCTCTCCTTCCCGCCTTTCCTGTAAATTTTCCCGCCCTGTCCTATAATCAGGCCCAGTCATGCGCATCCTGCTGGTCGAGGACGAGCGCAAGGTAGCGAGCTTCGTGGCGCGCGCGCTGCGCGAGCACGCCTACGCCGTGGACGTGGCGGAGACGGGCGAGCAAGGCTTGGAGATGGCGCGCACCGCCGCTTACGACGCCCTGCTGCTGGACGTGCGCCTGCCCGGCCTGAGCGGCGTCGAGGTGTGCCGCCGCTTGCGCCAGGAAGGCGTCGAAATCCCCATCCTCATGCTCACGGCACGCAGCCTGGTGGAAGAGCGCGTGGAGGGGCTGGACGCCGGCGCCGACGATTACCTGACCAAGCCCTTCGCCCTGGCGGAGTTGGTGGCGCGAGTGCGCGCCCTGGTGCGCCGTGGGTTCAACCGCGGCGGCGCCCGGCTGCGCTACTCCGACCTGGAGCTGGACCGCCACCGCCGCCGCGTGACACGCGGCGCAACGCCTGTGGCGCTCACCAGCAAAGAGTTCGCGTTGCTGGAATTCCTGCTGCTGCGCGCCCCGGAAACGGTGACGCGCAGCGAGATCGTCGAGCACGTCTGGGACTGCCGCTTCGATAGTGAGAGCAATCTGGTGGAGGTGTACATCAACCGCCTGCGCCAGAAGCTCGGCCAGGGCCGCGCCGCCCGCCTGATCCACACCGTGCGCGGCGTCGGCTATCGCCTGAGTCTCGAGGAATGATGCCCTTCCGCTCCCTGCGCTTCCGCATGATGCTGCTGTTCTGCGCGGCGGTGGGCGTGCTGTTGGCCGCCTCCTTCGCGGGCTTCTACGCCCTGTTTGCGCGCCAGGAGCACGCCGAGTTCGACCGCCGGCTGGTGAGTGCCGCCAGCCCCGTGGTTGCCGACCTGCAGACCGACCCCACCGAAAAGGACGTGGAGCAACTCGATCTCCCCGGCGTCTATTTTGAGTTGCTGGGCCCCTCCGGGCAGGTGGCGCAACGCTCCCGGAACCTCGGCGGGCGCCCATTGGATTTGGCGGGGCTGGAAGCGGCGGGCGGCCGGACGGTTTTCCTTACCTTGCACGACCCGCAACGGGGAAGGCTGCGCCTGGCGGCGGTGCCATTCCTGCGCGGCGGCGAGCAGGTGCGCCTGGTGGTGGCCATGCCCACTGCCGAAGCCGACCGCGTGCTCGCCGATTTGCGGCGCATGATTCTGGTGCTGCTGCCCGTGTGCCTGGTGCTGGTGGCGGCGAGCTCCTTCTGGTACGTGGGGCGTAGCCTGCGCCCGGTGGCCGAGCTTACGCACCACGCCGCGGAGATGGCGCAGCGCGTGGCCGCGCCCGGCGCCGCGCAACTCTGGACGCCCTTGCCGGTGCGCAACCCCCACGATGAGCTGGGGCAGCTCGCCGAGACTTTCAACCACCTCTTCGGGCGCGTGGACGCGGCGGTCGGGCAGTTGCGCCAGTTCGTTTCCGACGCTTCGCACGAGCTGCGCACACCGTTGGCCGTGCTGCGGGGCGAAACCGAGCTGGTGCTCTCGTCTCCGCGCGCCTCCGAGCGCTACCAGGAAGCCCTGCGCGTGGTGCAGGACGAGGTGAAGAAGCTCAGCCGCATCGTCGAGAGCCTCTTCACCCTCTCCATGGCCGACGCCGGGCAGCTGCGCCTGGCGCGCGAGCCGCTCTATCTGAACGAGGTACTGGAAGAAGCCTGCACGCTGGCCACTCCGCACGCCGAGGCCAAGCAGATCGCCATCCAGCGCGCGCTGAGCGGGGAGATCGCCTACCAGGGAGACGAAACCTTCCTCCGCCAGCTCTTCCTCATCTTCCTCGACAACGCCATCAAGTACTCCCCGTCCGGCACCGCGGTGCGCGTGAGCCTGGAGGAGTCCCCAGTGGGCATCCGCGCGCGCTTTGAGGACCAGGGACGCGGCATTCCCGCCGACCACCTGCCCCACATCTTCGAGCGTTTTTACCGCGCCGCGCCCTCCGACGACGCGGTGGCGGGCGGCGAGCCTTCCGGCGGGCTGGGTCTGGCCATCGCGCAAGCCATCGCGCGCGCCCATGGCGGCACGATCGAGTGCACGAGCGTGCCCGGAAAAGGTTCCACGTTCCAGGTCACCTTGCCCGCTGCCCCCCGATCCCCTCTTCCACCCACCTAAACAAAAATTAATCTGCTATTCAGGAAAGACGGCGGACCAGGAACTACACTGAGAGATTGGCAACCGGAACGCGCGGCCCAAAGCCGCCGCGGCCCGGCTCCGGAACTCCGGGCGGGAGGAAACTGGATGATGAAAAGAAAGATTCTGTGCCTTTCGGCGGCACTGCTGGTGGGCGTTTCGGCAAGCTTCGCCTCGGGCGGAGACAAGCAGCAGCCCCCGGCGCCGGCGGCGCCGGATGCGGAGTTGCAGCTCCGACAACCCTCCGGTCCCGCCGGCCCTCCGCTCACCATCACTTTGCAGGACGCCCTGAAGCGCGCGGAAAAGAACAGCCCGCAATTTCAAGCCGCCGCGACGGCCGCACGATCGGCTGCCCGCCGGCGTGTGCAGGCGCGCGCCGCCATGCTTCCCTCGCTCAGCTACACGATGCAGTACCTCAACACGCAGGGCAACGGCATCTCGCCGGTGGGGCGCTTTGTGACCAACGACGGCGTTCACGTCTACCGCGCCTGGGCGGTGGTGCGCGAGGAGATGCCGGAAGGTTTCTTTATTAACGCCGGCCCACGCGCGGCGGCCTACCAGGAAGCCCTGGCGCGCGCCGATCGCGAGGTCGCGCGGCGCGGCCTGGCCGCCGCCGTCACCCACGACTACTACGCGCTGATCGTCGCCCAGCGCAACTACGCGACCGCGCAGTCGGGCCTCGAAAGCGCCAAGCGCTTTCTGCGCATCAGCAAGGAGTTGGAGCAGGGCGGCGAGGTGGCCCACGCCGACGTGATCCGCTTTCAACTGGCTTACAACCGCCAACTCCAGGCGCTCCAGGACGCCGCGGGGACGATGTCGGACGCGCGGCTGAACCTGGCCGTCGAGCTGTTTCCGAAACTGAACGAAAACTTCACGCTCGTCGACGACCTGGACACGGCGCCCGCCTTGCCGCCCTTCCGGGAAGTGGAAGCGATGGCTAGGCAGCGCAATCCGGAGATTCGCGCCGCGCTGGCTTCCTACCACGCGGCGCGCCTGGGTGTTTCGGAAGCGCGCGCCGCCTTCCTGCCCTCGCTCAGCCTGGAGCTGGACTACGGCGTGGAAGCCAACTCCCTGGCGCTCTACAGCTCCGTCGACTTGACGCGGCCGGGCGTCCGCCAGCCCAACCTCGGCTACTTTGCCACCTACTCGCTCAACCTGCCCATCTGGGATTGGGGCGCGCGCCTCAGCCGCTTGCACGAGGCCAAAGACCGCGCCAAGCTCCAGCGCTTGAACCTCTCCTTTGCCCAGAAGAAGCTGCTGAGTAATTTGTATTCGTACTACAATGAAGCTTTGACAGCCGGGCATCAATTGGACACCCTCCGCGACTCCGCGCAGTTGGCCGCTCACAACCTGCAACTGGTCAGCATGCAGTACCGCGCCGGCGAAGCTACGGTGCTGGATGTTCTGGACGCCGAGACCTCGCTCAACGCGGCGCGCGACGCTTACGCCGCCGGCGAGCTGCGCTATCGCACGGGCTTGTCCACCCTCCAAACCTTGACGGGGAGTTTTTAGCGTGCCGCAACGTTCCCTGAACCGATGGGCCTGGGCGGCCTGCGGGCTGGCCGCCGCGCTGGCCCTCAGCGCCTGCTCGCAACGTGAGGCGCCGACGGCGCCGGCGGTGAGCGTGCAGGTGGTCACCGTGCATCCGCAGCCTATCGAGCGGCTGGTGAGCTCCGAGGGCGTGCTCTACCCTTACAACCAGGCGATTCTCATTCCCAAAATCAGCGCGCCGATTCGCAAGTTCTATGTCCAGCGCGGCAGCCGCGTGCACGCCGGCGAGCTGCTGGCGGTGCTCGAAAATCGCGACCTCGCCGCCGCCGTCACCGAAAACCAGGGCGCCCTGAAGGAGGCGCAGGCCGGCTACGCCACCAGCACGCGCGTGGACCTTCCCGCCCAGATCCAGGCCGCGCGCCTGAACGTCCAGGCTACCGAGCAGGCGATGAAAGCCAGCGAGCTCGTCTATCACAGCCGCCGGAAGCTTTTTAAGGCGGGCGCCATCGCCCGCAACCTTCTGGACCAGTCGGAGGTCGCCTTTGTCGAGAGCCGCAACCAGCACCGAATCGCCCTCCAGCACTTGCAGGCGCTCGAAAAGGTGGGCCGCGGCGAGCAGCTCAAATCCGCCCAAGGCCGCTTAGCCGCCGCGCAAGGAAGGTATCAGGCGGCGCGCGCACAAATGGATTACTCCGAGATTCGCAGCCCCCTGGACGGCGTGGTCACCGACCGGCCGCTCTACGAAGGTGAGATGGCCACCGCCGGCTCGCCGCTGTTGACGGTGATGGATATCTCGCGCGTGGTGGCCCGGCTGCACCTGGCGCCCGAGCAGGCCCACGGCCTGAAGGTCGGCGACCCGGCCCGCATCTCGGACGGCCAGGAAACCCTGGAGGGCAAAGTCAGCCTGGTCAGTCCCGCCGTCGATCCCGGCAGCACCACCGTGCAGGTTTGGGTGACCGCGCCGAACCCGCAGCGCAAGCTCCTGGTGGGCTCGACCGTCGAGGTGACGGTGGTGGCGCAGAAAATTGCCGAGGCGCTGACGGTGCCGTCGGCGGCACTGCTCACCGCGGAAGACGGCAGCACGTCGGTAATGCTCGTCGGCCCGGACGACGTCGCTCACCAGACCGCCGTCACGGCGGGCATCCGTCAGTCGAGCGAGGTGCAGATCACCCGCGGGCTGAAGGCCGGCGACAAGGTCGTCGCCGCCGGCGCTTACGGCCTGCCCGACGGCACGCGGGTGAAGTACTGAGCGCCGGCGCTTCCATTTCCGCTCCATGCCCCGCCTCCGGCAGCGCGGGGCTTTGCCCATGAACGATTCGGCAAAACCCAATGCCCCGCCCCCTCGCCGCAGCCGCG
Organism: Terriglobia bacterium; assembly: GCA_046704985.1. Classification (GTDB taxonomy): domain Bacteria; phylum Acidobacteriota; class Terriglobia; order UBA7540; family UBA7540; genus JBJKQV01. The sequence continues at coordinate 9,796 of JBJKQV010000040.1, read as the reverse complement.
AGAAGGAAGCCTCGCACTACTGGTTCGCGCGCGAGACCAAGCCCATTCTTTTTCTCATCATCACCCTGGCGTTGGTGGGCGGCTATCTGGCCTTCACGATTCCCATCGCAGTTTTTCCCACCACGGACTTTCCGCGCGTCATCGTGGGCGTGGACAACGGTGTGATGCCCATTGACCAGATGATGGTCACCGTCACGCGCCCCATCGAGGAAGCGGTGGGCGGCGTGCTGGGCGTCCAGGACGTGAAATCCATCACCAGCCGCGGCTCGGCGGAGATCGACCTGTTCTTCGACTGGCACGTGGACATGTTCGAGACCTTGCAGCGCGTCAACGCCGCCATCGCGCGCATCCGGCCGGAGCTTCCTCCCACCGCCCGCATCGAAACGCACCGCCTGGAATTTTCCAGCTTTCCGATTCTGGGTTACAGCCTCACCTCCAAGACCGTGCCGCAGACCGAGCTCTGGGAGTTGGCCACTTACGACATCAAGCCGCGGTTGAGCAGCCTGCCGGGCGTGGGCAACATCGTCATCCAGGGCATGCAGGTGCCGGAGTTCCACATTACTCCCGACCCCGCCAAGCTGCTGGTGACGCACGTGACCGTCTCGGACCTTCTGAACGCCGTGGACAGCTCCAACTTGATTCAGTCGCCGGGACTGCTCGACCACGATCACCAGCTCTATCTCGACCTGGTAAGCGGGCAAGCCCACAGCCTGCCGGAAATCGCCAACATCTACGTGCGCAAGGACGCGCGCGGCCACCCCCTCTACGTCCGCGACCTGGCCGCCGCCTCGACCGGCATCGCGCCCAACTACACCATCGTCACCGCCAACGGCCGGCCCTCCGTGCTTATCAACGTCAACCGCCAGCGCTCCACCAACACCATGCGCGTGGCCTCGGAAGTCCACGCCGAGATGCAGCGCATCTCCAAGACCCTGCCCGCGGGCGTCAAGGTCGGCAACTTCTACGACCAGTCGTGGATTGTCGGCGAGTCCATCAAGAGCGTGCGCGACGCCATCCTGATCGGCATCATCCTTGCCTCCGCGGTGCTGGTGATCTTCCTCAGCGACTGGGGCTCGTCGTTCATCGCCGGCATGGTGATCCCCATCAGCATCCTGATGACCTTCATTGCCCTCAAGGCGCTGGGCGAAAGCTTCAACCTGATGTCGCTGGGCGGGCTGGCGGCGGCGGTGGGGCTGATCATTGACGACGCCATCGTGGTGGTGGAAAACACCGTGCTCCGCCGCGAGGCGGGCGAAGGGCGCTTTGAGGCGGTCGCGCACTCCCTGCGCGAGCTCACCGTGCCCCTCATCGGCTCCACGCTTACCCCCATCGTGGTCTTTGTTCCGCTGATTGCCATCACCGGGGTGACGGGAGTTTTCTTCCGCGCCCTGGCGGTCACGGTGGGCGTGGCGCTGCTGGCCTCGCTCACCCTGGCGCTCACCTGGACGCCCAACCTCTGCCTCTATCTCCTGCGCGACCGGCCCGCGCCGGCCGAGGAAGTGGGCTCGGAGGAGGGCGGCGGGAATCCCGGCGACGATGCGCCCGCGCTCACCGGCGAGCAGGCTGACCTGCGGCGCATGATGGCGCTCGAAGAACGCTCGATGGGAACCACCATCAGCCGCGTGATCCGCTTCTACGACCGCGCGTTCCGGGGCGTGCTGGAGCGGCCCTGGACGCTGGCGGTGGGGGCGGTGGTGCTGGTGCTGGTTTCGCTCTTCTGCTACAGCCGCATCGGCTCCGACTTGTTGCCCAAGATGGACGAGGGCAGCTTCATCCTCGACTACGTCACTCCGCCCGGCAGCTCGCTGCAGGAAACCGACCGCATGATCCGCCACATCGTCCAGATCGTGCGCTCGGTGCCGGAAGTCTCCGGCACTTCGCGGCGCACGGGACTGCAGTTGGGGCTGGCGGCGGTGACGGAAGCGAACACCGGCGACATCTCCGTCAAGCTCAAGACCGACCGCCACCGCGACGTGTGGACGATCATGAACGAAATCCGCGACCGGGTGACGAATGCTGAGCCCGCCGTGGAGGTGGAATTCACCCAAAAGCTTCAGGACATGATCGGCGACCTGACCAGCGCCCCGCAGCCCATCTTCATCGAGCTCTTCTCGCCCGACGCGAAGCTGCTCAACTCCTGGGCGCCGCGCGTGGCCGACGCCATCGGCGAGATCAAGGTGGCCGGCCGGCACCCGGTCGTGGACATTGACAACGGCATCGATTCCACCACCAGCGGCCCGGCGCTCGTTTACCGCGTCAACATGGCGCGCGCCGCGCAGGCGGGCTTTACGCCCCAGGACGTGGCCACCGAGGCCGACGCCCTGCTCGACGGCGTGACCGCCGCGCAGCCGCTGGTGGTCCGCGACCGTCCCTACACGCTGCGCATCCGCTTTCCGCAATCGGCCCGCTCCTCGCTCAACGCCATGGACAACGTCCCGCTCGTCAGTCCCAGCGGGCACCTGGCCACGCTGGGCACGCTTGCCTCTTTCAGCAAGCTTCCCGGGCAGACCGAAATCCTTCAGGACCACCAGCAGCGCTACGTGGCCGTCACCGCGCGGCTGGAAGGTTTGGACCTGGGGCACGGCATCGCCGCCGTCGAGCAGGCGCTCGCCAAGCTGCACCTGCCTTCTTCCATCCGCGTCGCCTACGGCGGGCTCTACCAGACGCAGCAGAAATCCTTCCGCGACCTGGTGATGGTCCTCTTCCTGGCCGTCATCTTCGTCTTCCTGGTGCTGCTGTTCGAGTTCAAGAATTTCTCCGCGCCCCTCGCCATCCTGGCCTCCGCCGGATTGTCCACGGCGGGAGTTTTTCTCGCCCTCTGGATGACCGGCATCACCTTCAACCTGTCTTCCTTCATGGGCCTGATCATGGTGATCGGCATCGTGGCCAAGAACGGCATTCTGATTCTGGACGCGGAAGGGAAGTTTCGCGCCGCGGGGTTTGACGCGCGCGAGGCGATCGTGCAGGCGGGACGCCGCCGGCTGCGCCCCATCGTCATGACGGCGCTCGCTGCCGCGCTGGGCTTCCTGCCCTTGGCGCTGGCCATCGGCGCGGGCTCGCAGATGCTTCAGCCCCTCGCCATCGCCGTCATCGGCGGCATCCTCATCGCCATCGTCCTCTCCCTGCTCGTCACCCCGGTCATTTACTATTACCTGAGCCGCCAGAGGGCGTGAGAATCCTTTCTCTCAGTCTGGCCCCGGCGGTTTGGCGCTCGGCGTTTGCGGCGGCCTTGGCCGGAGCGGCCGGTGGACAAACCTTGTGTCGGGTTAAGGGAGCGGCTCTGCATGCCGCCTTTTCGCCGCCCGCCCCTCGCTCGCGGGTGTGCTATATTGGGTCCGGGCGGAGGAGCAGTCTCAAACCCCGCCAAGCCATGACCCGAGAAGAACTGCTCTCGAGGATCACGATCAATCCGAACATCTGCTTCGGCAAGCCCACGATTCGCGGGCATCGGCTCTGGGTGTCGCTCATCCTGGACCTGCTCGCCAGCGGCATGACGCACCAGGAAATCTTGCGGGAATACCCGGGCCTGGAAGAGGCGGATATCCTGGCCTGCATCGCCTACGGGGCGGAGATGTCGCGTGAACGCTACGTCGAAATCGAAACCCACCGATGAAGCTCAAGCTGGACGAAAACCTCGGCCAGCGCACCCTTGACCTGTTTCAGCATCGCGGCCACGACGTTTCAACCGTCGCGCAGGAAGCCCTCAGCTCCGCCCAGGACCGGGAGCTGATCGAAACGTGCCGCCGCGAGGGCCGCTGCCTCGTGACCTTGGATCTGGATTTCGGCAATCGTCTGCTATTTCGCCCCTCGGACTACTCGGGTATCGCCGTGCTGCGCCTCCCCGCCAAGCCTTGCCCCGACGATCTGCGCGACCTCGCCGAAACCCTTGCTGCGGCGCTGGAACGCCGGACCATCCAAGGAAAGCTGTGGGTAGTCCAAAAGGGCCGCCTTCGCGAGTACCAGCCGGACAACTGAGAGCCCGTCAAGCCAAGCCGCAACACCCACGGATCGTCCTTCGGCGCCCACTCAGATCGGCGAGGGCCGGGTGGCGATATAAAATCGCCGCTACGTTCTCTTTGCAAGCACTGCCGGTACGGCCGTTGCAGACTGGGTGATGCGGCGCGACGGCTTATGCGCCTTGCTGGGTGCTGGCGGTGAGTTCGAAGAAGTGGTGGCCCATGATCGCCAGGGTGAGGGCCTTATCGAGGTGCTGGCGGTGGCGGTGCAAGGTCTGGGCGAGGAACTTCCAGTATTCCTTCTTGTAGTTGCTGAGCAGCCCCTGGCGCCAGAGCGAGCGCGCCACGGCCATCACATCGGAGTAAACGATGGGAGCGCGCGCCGCCTCGCCCAACTGGGAGAGAAACGCCGAGGCGCGCTGGAAGTACTCTTTCGGGTCGTAGATGGTTTCCAGAATCTTCCGGTAGCCTTCCATGAGCACCGAAGCGTCCATCTTGGGAATGAAGTTCAGATCGGCGAGGGTATTGCTGCCCAAGCTTTCCTTGAGCAAGCGCCCTTCTTCCTTCAGGCGGCGCCAAAGCTGGGTGTTGGGCAGGGCGCTGAGCAGTCCCACCATGGAGAGGGGAATGGCGGCTTCGCGGATGAACTGAATCTGCCGCTCGAAGACGTCCAGCGGGTCGTTGTCGAAGCCCACGATAAAGCCCGCCATCACCTCCAGGCCGTAACTCTGGATCAGGCGCACGCTTTCCAGCAGGTCCTTGCGCAGGTTCTGGAACTTGGTGGTCTCCTTCAGGCTTTCGGACACGGGGGTTTCGATGCCCAGGAAGACGCGCGTAAAGTGCGCTTCGCGCATCATGCGCAGCAGGTTTTCGTCTTCCGCCAGGTTGAGCGAAGCCTCGGTGAAGAGCGAGAAGGGAAACTTGTGGGCGCGCATCCACTCGATGATGGGAGGGAGGAGCAGCTTGACGTTCTTCTTGTTGCCGATAAAGTTGTCGTCCACCAGGAAGACCGGACCGCGCCATCCCAGCTGGTAAATCTGTGAGAACTCGGCGAGCACCTGCTCGGGCGACTTGGTGCGCGGGCGGCGGCCGTAGATTTCGATGATGTCGCAAAACTCGCAGGTGAACGGGCAGCCGCGCGAATATTGCACCGCCATGGCGCTGTACTTGCGCAGCGGGGCGAGGTGAAGGGCCGGCAAGGGAACGCGCGTGAGGTCGGGGAGTTGGTGCGACTTGTAGTGGGGCTTGGCTTCGCCGCGCTCCAGGTCGGCGGCCAACTGGGCGATGAGCTCTTCCGCTTCACCCTCCACCACGTGGTCGGCGCCGCTGATGCGAGGGTCGTGGGCGCTGGCAATCGGTCCGCCCACCACTGTCCTCAGCCCGCGCCGCTTGGCACGCTCGATCTGCTCCTCCATGGAGGGCCCCTGCACCATCATGCCGCTCAGGAACACCACGTCGGCCCACTCCAGGTCGGCGTCCTTGAGCTTACGCACGTTGATGTCCACGAGCCGCTGCTCCCAGGTCTTGGGCAGCAGCGCCGAAACGGTCAGCAGCCCCAGGGGAGGGTAGGCGGAGCGTTTCCCTTGGAACGGCAAGGCGTGCTTGAAGCTCCAAAAGGTGTCGGGAAACTCCGGATAGACGAGCAAAACCTTCATTACCACCCCCGAGTTTAACTTGCCGATGCTGGATCCGTTTGCGGGAGATCCGCCCTGCGCTCATCATGCTCCTTCGCCCCGGCAAAACGCAAGGAATTAATCCCTCCTGCGCTATTTTGTGGGCCCAGCGGCGCCGCGCGCCCACGGGCGGCACTGGCGGTGCGGGCGGAAATCGGCTAGAATCCCCGCAAGCTCGGCTGCCCATCCGCGGCCGATAAACCCCGAGATGGAGACTACAATGGGCGAGTCAACCCCGGGAACGCGTCTTTCCATCTGCCGTCTGATTTTCGTCCCTGCGGTGATTACCCTGGCCGTGACCTTGCTGCGACTGGGCGGAGAGCTCGCGCACTGGAACCAGCTCCTGTTCGGCCGGGCGGCGGGCGGTGGCTTTGCATTGGTGGGCATTAGCTGGCTGCCCTTCGTCTTCGGCCCCTACTTCGCCGTCAAGCTGGCGCGCGGCGGAGACCCGGCGAAGAGCGTCGCCAAGACGATCATCTTCGCCTTCCTGGGATTTATTCTCGCCATGGGGGGCGCCACCCTGTCCGAAGCGCCCAAGATCAATTTCCCGGGCAAGGAGTTGGTCGGCTTGCTGGTGGTAGCGCTGGGCGGGCTCACCATCATTCCCTTCTGGCCGCGCCTGTTCAAAACCCTGCTCGCTTACGGCTACGCGGCGCGCGTGCCGGTGCTGGTGGTGATGTTCTTCGCCCTGCGCGGACAGTGGGGCACGCACTACGACGCGCTGGCGCTGGGCTTTACGACAAGCTCGCCCTTCTGGCCCAAGTTTCTTTACCTGGCACTGATTCCGCAAATGCTCATGTGGGTGGTCTACACCATCGTCGTGGGCGCCTTCATCGGAGGCATCGTCGCCGCAATCATGGTGCGCAAGCCGGCAGGCCCTCCGGCGGCCGGTTGACCTTCGTCCGGATCTCAAAAACCCAGCGGAGGCGCTTATGGCCGGTAAGCCTGAGGTTCCTCTTCCTTCCACCTGGCGGCTGATCCTGGTTCCCGCGGTGATCTCCCTGGCGGTGACGCTGCTGCGCCTGGCGGGCGAGCTGGGGCACCTGAGCAAGCTCTTCTTCAACTCCCAGGCCGGCGGGTTGTGGGCCATCGTCGGCATCACCTGGCTGGCCCCCGTCTTCGGCGTCTATTTTGCCGTCAAGATGGTGCGCGCCGGCGCCGGACCCGCCTCGCTGCTACGCGCCGTCGGCATCGGGGTTCTGGGTTGGGTGGTGATGTTCGCCGGCCAGGTGCTTGCTGCCCGCTACGTCTTTCCCCACGGCTTCAAGGTGGGGTTGATCGCGGTGTGGGCGTCCTATGGGCTGGCGGGCTTACTGCAATGGGCGGGCTGGCCGCGCCTCTTCAAGGTGCTCTTCGCGTACGCCTACGCGGCGCGCGTGCCGGTGACGGTGGTGATGCTGCTGGCCTTCTGGCGTCACTGGGGCACCCACTACGACGCCTTCCCGCCCCACTGGACGTCCGCCGGGGTATGGTCGGATTTCTTTTGGCTGGGCTTCGTGCCGCAGTTGACTCTCTGGGCCGGCTACACGATCGCCGCCGGGGCGCTGTTCGGCAGCCTGACGGCGTGCGTGCTGCGGCTTTTCCGGCGCGCGCCCCGGCCTCCCGCAGCCTGAGGCGGCGCACGGCCCCGTGTCTCACCGTCTGGCGGGTTGTGCCAAAGAACTCCGGATTCCTCGTCTTCAGCCTGCCTTTCTGACCACCCGCATTGTCTTTGCGCACCCCGGGGTGTATATAGACTTCGTTATCGACTCACTGGTGTCATGATGCCGAAGCTCCACGGGTTGGTCTTGGTAACGGTTTGCTTGCTGGCGGCGCCTTACCGGGCGCGCGCCGCAACGGCGGAGCATGCGCAGTTGCGCCGCAGTGTGGTGGTGAGTGTCGTCACGCGCCAGGGCAGAGCCGTGAACGGGCTGTCGGCAAAGTGTTTTTCCGCCCGCTTCCGGGGCCGGCCCGTCCGGATTGAGTCCGCGACCTACGACCCCGGCCCTCGCCGCGTGCTGCTCCTCCTCGATACTAGCGGAAGCATGCACGACAGCCGCCTGGCAGAGCTGACCCTGGCCAAGTACTTGCTTGCCTGGATCGCGCCACAGGATCCCATCGCGCTTGCGACGTTCGGTCTGAAAATCCGCGACCGAACCCCTTTCAGCCCGGATCGCACTTCGATAAACGGCCGGTTGAAGAAGCTCCTTCAAACGCCCGAAAAGCCGCCGCTGGGTTCGGACTACACAGGGAAGACGGCCATCTGGAATGCACTCGGCGAAGCCCTGCGTCTATTCAACCCTCACAGATCCGGCGACGCGATTTTCTTGCTAACCGATGCAGGTGATAACGGTTTCCATGAGAATCGCAAAGACGTCATCCGGAAGTGCCTGAGGACCGGAGTGCGGGTTTTTGTCTTGGCCGTCCTGCCGCCATTCCGCCTTGCTCATCTCATGAACGAGGCGAGCTCAGGGCCGTCGGAAGTGAGGGAGCTAACCAGCCGGTCCGGGGGAGGGGTAGCCTGGTTGAGCACGGCGGACCTTCGCACGCTGACTAGCCACTGGGCCATCCATCATCGCAAAGCAGTGACGCGGGCGTTCGTGGAGGAGTTTGCCCCGCTGGCCCTGATGGCCCGGGAAATCAATGCGGTCTATCGCTTGCAAATCCTCCTGCCCGAGCCGGTGGACAAGCCGCGCCGCTGGCACCTCAAGCTGGTCGATCCCAAGACGGGCAAGACCGACCGCCTTTTGCTGCTTCATTATCCCCACCAACTGCTGCCCGCTGACACGCCAGGCATCGCCACTCCACAACCCTAAGTCCCACGGGCGCAGAAAATAGTTGCGCATGCTGGCTCTAGAAAAGGTGTCGCAGGGCGGGCGTGAGGTGGACGAGTGCGTCGTGGACGCGCTCGAAGCCCAGGCCGAAGATGAACCAGACGGGCGCGTACTCGAGGGCGATGAGCCCCTGGAAATTTCCCCGCAGCTTCGAGTAATCCCACGGACACTTGCCGGTCAGCCGGCGCAGCAGCCAGCCGGTTGCGTATTCGACCGCCCAGATGCCGGCCAGATAGACGAGCCCGCGCAGCAACCAAAAGTGCGCACGCAAGAGATCGTGCACGGGCTCGCCCAGGGGCGCGAGCAACCCGTAAATGGGGAACATCCAGAGGTAGGTGTGGCCGGTGAGCCGCCAATCGCGCGCCGCGCCCCAGGCCTTTTCGGTGACCGCCGTCCAGACGATCTCGAAGCACCAGCCGAGCAACCCGTAGATGAAGAAGCGGATGAGCATCTTCCCGGAGCCTCGCGGGCCGTTATGGCCGGATGCGAATTGGGTTCACCTCAACTCTGCGGAGCGGGCTCCTGGACGTTGAGCACTTTGATGTCGAAATGGAGCGTCTTGCCTGCGAGAGGGTGGTTAAAATCCAGCAGTACGCTGGCATCGCGGATTTCCGCAACCCGCACCTGGAACTCGTGCCCTTGCTCATCGCGCCCGCGCAGCACGGTGCCCACGCTCCGCGCCTCGGGCGGAACCTTCTCCTTGCCCACTTCCTCAAATGCCTTTGGGTCGGGCTCGCCGTAACCTTCCGGCGGGCTCACCGTCACGCTGCGGCTCTCTCCTACCTTCATGCCTTCCAGCCCGCTTTCCAGCCCGTTGACAATCTGATGGGCGCCGTGGAGATAGGTGAGCGGCTCGCCTCCGACGTTGGTGGAAATCACCGACTGGTCGTCCAGCCGCAAGGTGTATTCAATGGAAACCTCTTTGCCCGGAGTAACATCCATAGCTTTCCTCCTTCTGGGTATGCCCGATGGTGATGTGCGGATTGTCCGCGCCTGGGAACGCCTGGCGCGATTGAGTATTTGTCTGCGGTGACGTCTCGCAAGATGTCTCTTGCGCCCGCTCCTCTAGTCTAAGGGTTTGAGTCGGCGAGGGAAAGGGAAAACCTCTTCCCATCCGGCCGCCGCGCCCAGGGCGAAGGCCGTCGAACTCGCCGCTCCGCTCGCCATCAGTGCTTTACGGGCGCCAGCCGCCCGCCGCCGCGCGGCGCCAGAGTGTGAACGTGGCGCGCGTAGGCGGTGAGCAGGTCGCAGAGCAACTCGCCCGTATCGTGGACGTTTTTGCCTTGCAGGAACGTCCGGTACTCGTCGCCGCCGGTGGCGATGATGCTGGTGGCCACCACGCGGTACGTCTTGC
>JBJKQV010000039.1:0-4703 GCA_046704985.1 Terriglobia bacterium | reverse complement strand
CAAACCCGCCCCTACCATGCAGAGAATCTGACGGGAGAAACTCTGTTAGGGCATCGGTTCGGGTGGTGTGGTTCCGTTCGGCGAGCCTTCGTACTCGGCGGCCGCGGGAGCTTTGAAATACTCCTCGTCCATCCAGATATTAGCCTTACTCTTGAGGCTATCCACGGCGGCCTGCAACTTCTCGGAGCGCAAGGAATTTTCGATGTCCTCGGAGACGTCCTTCAGATCGGCGCGCTTGTGCCCCAGGACCTGGACAAAGGCCAGGGCCTGATCCGTTTCGTAGGGTTCGGAGAGTTGCCCGTTGGGAAGCTCGAAGGCGGCCTTATCGAGGGCTGGGATCAGCTGCCCGCGGCGGATGGAGCGCACCTCGCTATCAATCATGACCACGTTGGGGGTGCTGAATTTCTCCGCCACCTGCTTGATGTCGGTCCCGGCGGCGATAGCCTTGCGGATGGCGTCGGCGCGCGCGTGCGCTTCGGTGGGGGCCAGCCCCGGGGCGCTGGCCGGAGCGTCGGCGGCCTTCTTGCGAATCACGAACTCCCGCACCTGCGCGCGGTCGAAATCGGCGGCGTGGCTGGTGTAATACTGGTTGATCTCCTCCGGGCTCACCTTGATCGCTTCCGAGATCTTTTCATATTCCGCCTGCGCCAGCGCCTGCATGCGCTGGAAGGCCATGTGGCGCTTGAAGTCGGGTGTCGCATCCAAGTGGTCGCCGGCGGCCACCTGAGAGAGCACCATCATCAGGGCGTACTGGTCGCCCAGCGGCTTTCGTCCCTCGCGCGCCACCACGCCTTGCAGGCGCGGGTTCAGGTTGCTGATCAGGTATTCGATGTCGGCTTTGGTGGCCGATTCGTTGCCCACCTTCAGGACCACCGTATCGGGGCCCTCCGCCGGCTTGGCGGGAGTCTTGACGGTCGCGGCGGCTGTGGCCGCGGCCTTGGCCGGAGGCTCAGAGGCCTTCGGGTGAGACGTCTGCTGCGCCCAGGCCGTCGTGGCCAGCGCCAGCGCTAATCCTGCAATCCATACCCAACGGGTTCGCTTTCCCATCCCACATCCCCCTTAAAACAATCTTGGGCCCAGTTCAATCCAGCCATTCTACCATGTCCGGGGTTTTGGCGCATAACCACCGGACCCCTCAAGGCTGAGGGGGAACCGCGGGAAGCAGGCCCAGGGACTGGGCACTCGGCAACGCTTCCCCATCGTGAAAGTTATTCCGGATAGCGGCAAACTTGGCGATCAGGTTCTGCCAAAGCAGGCTGTCACGGTCGTAGAGTTGCAAAACGTTGGGCAGCCAGCCCGGCTGGTTCTCGGCCAACCAGCGCTTCTTGAAAAGCTCCCGCAGGCGGGTGGTGTAGTCGCGCAGGTCCTCCAGCCGGCCGTTGGTGGACTTGATGTCGGCCAGGGCGTTGTAGAAAATCTTCTTGTTGCGATCGTCCTGGTGGGCCACGGCAGTGGCGTAGCGCTCGGAAATCTCCTGGGCGAACTGATAACGCATCCCCAGTGCATCGAGGCGCAGGGCGGCAACCTGATAGTCCTGGAGGGTGTCGGCGTTGCGGTGCGCCCGGCTGGCGCCTTCGACCAGAGTCGTATAGGCCTTTTCCGCCGTCAGGCGCACGTACGATGCTACCGGCAACTCCTTCTGCACGTCGCGGTTGCCGGCCGGGGTGAAGGGATTGCGCCAGAAGAGCGAGCTGTAGGCCCCGCCCCACTGGCCTTCTTTAAAGGGCGTGGGGTCGGTCGTGCCTTCGTGGAGCACCTCGTTCAGGTGTCCCAAATCCATGATCGCCTGCGCAAAGCGGTGGTCGGTGTTGCGGTAAAACGCCCAGTCGTACTTGCGGTTGAACTCGCCCAGGTCGGTGCGCTCCGGCTCCCAGGCGGAGGCGGCGCCGTAGACGATGCCCCACCAGTTGAGGCCGAAGAGGGACTGCCCGTCGTCGCTCCAAATGGTGACGTCGGTGCCCACGGCGCCGGCCTTGCGCCCGTCGGCTATGAAGCCCGAGATGTTGGCGGCGGCTTCCTCATTATCGGGAACGATCACGTTGGTACTTGCCACCCATGGGCAGACGAAAATCTTCATCCCCGTGCCCTCAAAGGGCTTGAGCCACTTCTCGTAGCTGCGGTGGTAGCCGTATTGCCAACTGGCCACCCAGAGGTCGGAGGGCAGGCTGGAAATCATCTCCGGGTGCTCGACGGCGATGTCGCCCCAGAACATCACGTGCTTGTGGAATTTCTTCACCAGGTTGGCGACCTGAATGAGGTTGTCCACGTACACTTTGCCGTAGCCCTGCTGGAGGACGGCGTCCGCGCTGCGTCCCAGCCCCAGCTCCACCGTCTCGTCGCAGCCGATGTGATAGATGGGGGATGGGAATACGGGCGCCATCTGGGAATACATCTGGTCGAGAAAGCGCAGGCCGTTGGGGTCGCCGGGTGCCAGCACGTGTCCGTGCGGGCGCTCGGCCATGCCGCTGTACTCCTCGAAGCGCAGGACCTTGTGCAAATGGCCGCAGTCTTCGGTGGCGGGAATGATCTCCACGTGGTAGGGCGCCGCGTAGGCCACCAATTCCTTCCAGTCGCTAACCGACATCTGGTCGGTCAGCAGCCCTACCAGCGGCTGGCCCTGCAAGGGGAAGGAATCCTCCATGTACATGAACAGGGCGTTCATCTTGAACTCGGCGATGGTGCGCACGATGCGCTTCAGGTAGGCGAGGGTGGGCACGGGGCCGCGGCTCAGATCCACCTGCGTGCCGCGCCAGGCCAGCGCCGGCCAGTCGCGGACGTGGGCACCCAGGATGAAGGCTTCCTGGTCTCTCGGAACGACAAGCTGGCGAAGGGTTTGCACCCCGTAGAACAATCCCGCCGCGTCTTTGCCGGCCACTACCACCTGCATGGGCTGGACGTCCAGCACGTAGCCCTGCTCGCCGACGCCCGTCGTCGAAAGCCCGTGCTGGCGCAGCAGGTTTTGCATTTCCGGCTGGCCGAAACGCCCCAGGATGATGGCCGGGCCCTTTCCGGCGGCGGCCAGCGCGACGATGGGCACGCTCTGTCCCGAGGTTTCACGAATCTCCGCTTCCAAACTCTGCGCCGCGAAGGCATCGGCAGACTGTTCCGGCTCCGCCAGGGCGATGACCGTCGCCCCGGTGACCCGGAACGGGCTCTGCTTGGTGATTAGCTCGCGGGGCTGGGGAATCAGTTGCGGCTCCTGGGCGGCCAGACTTGCCGGCAGCAGCGCAAGGCCCAGCAGCGCACCCAGCAAGGCTCGAGCGGCCGGCGAAATGATTCTTGGCAATCTCTTCATGGAGCCTCCGATCGTGGAGCCGAGGGGGATTCGGACCTCTGGTTTTCCTGGCGGTAGAGCCGCGTCAAACCCTGCAAGTCTACCGGGGGCGGAAAGACACTGTCAAGGATAGGCCGGGCGGGGAGACTCGATGTCCTCCAACGCGAACAGGGATGGCCGCCTCAGCCCGCGGTATAATAGAAGTTTGCCCATAGGGCCTCGAAGGAACAAGGGGAGCATGGACTTCAAGCTGGTATCCAATTACGAGCCCCGCGGCGACCAGGTAACGGCCATCGCCGAGCTGAATCGCGGCGTCGAAGACGCCCGCCAGCACCAGGTGTTGCTGGGCGTGACGGGCTCAGGCAAGACCTTCACCATGGCCAAGGTGCTGGAAGCGGCCAACCGCCCCACCCTGGTGCTGGCCCATAACAAAACCCTGGCCGCGCAGCTTTTCCACGAGTTCCGGAGCTTCTTCCCCCAGAACGCCGTCGAGTATTTCGTCAGCTACTACGACTATTACCAGCCGGAGGCCTACGTCCCCGCCTCGGACGTCTACATCGAGAAGGAGGCCACCATCAACGACGAGCTGGACAAGCTGCGCATGTCGGCCACGCGCTCGCTTTTCGAGCGCCGCGACTGCCTGATTGTGGCCAGCGTCAGTTGCATCTACGGCCTGGGGTCGCCGGAAGCCTACTACGGCATGCTGGTGCTGCTCGAGAAGGGACAGAAGATCGCCCGCCAGGACATCCTGCGGCGCCTGGTGGAAATCCAGTACGAGCGCAACGACCTGGACTTCAAGCGCGGCACCTTCCGCGTGCGCGGCGACGTCATCGAGATTTATCCCACCTACGAAGACAACGCCTACCGCATTGAGCTCTGGGGCGATACGGTCGAGTCGCTGGCGCAGATTGACCCGCTCTTCGGCCAGGTGAAGCAGACCTACCAGCGCCTGCCGCTCTACCCCCGCACCCACTACGTGATGCCCGCCGACGAGCGCGAGTTGGCGATCGAGCGCATTCGCGCCGAGCTCGAGTGGTGGGAAAAAGAGCTGGAAAAACAGGGCAAGCTCGTCGAGGCGCAGCGCGTCCACCAGCGCACCATGTTCGACCTGGAAATGATGAAGGAGATGGGCTACTGCCACGGCATCGAGAACTACTCGCGCCACCTCTCGGGGCGCCTGCCCGGCGAGCCTCCGCCCACCCTGCTCGACTATTTGCCCCAGGACGCTCTGCTCTTTATCGACGAGAGCCACCAGACGGTGCCGCAGCTGCACGGCATGTTCCACGGAGACCGCTCGCGCAAGCAGACGCTGGTGAATTACGGCTTCCGCCTGCCCTCGGCGCTCGACAACCGCCCGCTTACCTTCGAGGAATTCGAGCACCGCGTCGGCCAGGTCGTCTACGTCTCCGCCACCCCGGGGCCTTACGAG
>JBJKQV010000038.1:0-5954 GCA_046704985.1 Terriglobia bacterium | reverse complement strand
GCCCCACAAGGCCGCGAAGGCGCACCGCTCCGACTGAAGGCACGCGTCATGATTCCGGCGTTCTAGCTGGAACCCGAGGAACCGGGGCCTGCGACCGGGAAGCTGCCGGCCTCCCAGGCGGTGATGCCGCCTGCCAGGTCGGAAACCTCGATGCCCGCCCGGCGCAGCAGGCTGGCGGCAATCGCCGAGCGGTAGCCGGTGGCGCAGTGCACCACCACGCGCTTGCCGGGAATGATCTCGCCGAGACTTTCGGGCAGACGGTTGAGCGGTAGGTGGGTGGTGCCGGCGATGTGTTTCGCCCGGCGCTCGGCGGGGGTGCGCACGTCGAGGACAAAGGGCGGACGGGCGGCGTCGAGCTCGGCGGCCAGCCGCGCGGGCGCCAGGCGCTCGATGCGCGCCAGCAGCTCCGGGCGCCTGGAGACGGGATACATCCCGCCCTCGAGATAACCGGCCACGTGATCGAATCCGATGCGCCCCAGGCGCAGGGCCGCTTCCTGCTCGCGTCCCGGGTCGGCGATGAGCACGATGGGTTGCCGGTGGTTGAGGACGGTTCCCGCCCAGGTGGCGTACTGGCCGCTCAGGCCGATATGGAGCACGCCCGCCAAGTGTGCCTCCTCGAAGTAGGCGGGTTCGCGCACGTCCAGGATCTGGGCGCCCGCGGCGCGAAGCCTCAGCACCTCGTCGAGGACCAAGGGTTGGAGCGAGCGTTCCAGGGTTTTCTCCAGCGTCGGCCGCTCGCGGGTGTTGAGCACCGCGTCGTAGGTGAAGTAGGGCGGCGCGTCGGGCTGCTCAGCCAGAACGATCTCCAGGAACTGCTCGCGGCTCATGGGCTGCAAGGCGTAATTGAACTGGCGCTCGCGGCCGATGGTGGAAAAGCTCTCCTTGCCCAGGCTCTTGCCGCACAGCGACCCGGCGCCGTGGGCGGGATAGACCAGCGTCTCGTCGGGCAGCGTCAGGAGCTTTTCGCGGAGCGAATCGTAAAGAAGGTTTCCCAGGTCCCGGGCCGACCAGCCCAGCGAAGCGCGCAGGTCGGGGCGGCCCACGTCGCCGACAAACAGCGTGTCGCCGGTGAGCACGGCGTGCGGCCGCGCGGCATCGCGGGCGCGGTCGAAGACCAGGATGGAGAGCGATTCGGGAGTGTGCCCGGGGGTTTCGCGCGCCTCCAGCCGCACCGCGCCCATCTCCAGCGCGTCGCCGTCCTTCCAGGGCGTGAAGCGGTACTCCGCCTCGCCGCGCGCGCCGAGGTAGATCGCCGCGCCCACCCGATCGCGCAGCTCCAAATGCCCGGCAACGAAGTCGGCGTGAAAGTGCGTCAGCAGCACGTGGCGTATCCTCACGCCCCGCCGCTCGGCTTCTTCCAGGTAGCAGGCAACGTCGCGCTGCGGGTCTACCACCGCCGCCTGGCGCGTTTCCTCGTCGGCGATCAGGTACGAAGCGTGAGCCAGGCAACCCAGATAGAACTGCTTCAGAATCATTGCAGCCTTCCTCTCAATTGCGCTCTGCTGCCCTGGGTGATCCGGTTTGGCTGTGGGATTTAGCCCAAAACATCATACCCTTATTCTCGGGCTTGCGTCCCGAAAAAAGGAGGCGGCGAGCTTGGGCAAGCGCCGTGCGCGTCCGGATGGCGGCGGGCGCTTGCCAATTCTTCCGCCTGCCTGATAGAGTATCGAGTCCGGCGGGGGGCCGCGGGGCGAAGGAGCGAGCGTGGCGGGAGAGAACCTTTCCAAGCTGATTGAGTTGATGGCGCACCTGCGCGGACCGGAGGGCTGCCCCTGGGACCGCGCGCAGGACTACGACACGATGAAGGGCCTGATGCTGGAAGAGGTCTACGAGGTGGTGGACGCCGTCAACGCCCGCGACTTTGACGAGATCAAAGAGGAATTGGGCGATCTGCTCTTCCAGGTGATCTTTTACGCGCGCCTGGCGGAAGAAGAGAAGCGCTTCTCGATTGACGACGTCATCGAGACGGTGCATGCGAAGCTCCTGCGCCGCCACCCGCACGTTTTCGGCGAGGTGCGCGCCGGTTCGCCCGAAGAGGCGATGCAAAGCTGGTTGAAGGTCAAGGAGAAGGAAAAGGCGGCGCGAGCCCCCGGCGAGGGCACCTCCGAGCCTTCCTTGCTGGACGGCATCCCCTCGAGCCTTCCCGTCTCGCTGGAAGCTTACGAGCTGGGCGTGCGCGCCGGGGAAGTGGGTTTCGACTGGCCGCGCGTCGAGGATCTGCTGGACAAGGTCGAGGAGGAACTGCGCGAGTTGCACCAGACCCTGCCCGTGCGCGCCGGCAACAACCTGCGCGACGCCGAGGAGGAAGTCGGCGACCTGATGTTTACGGTCGCCAACCTGGCGCGCTATTTGCGTTCCGACCCGGAGAGCTGCCTGCGCCGCGCCAACCGGAAATTCCAGGGGCGCTTTCGGGCTCTGGAGCGCGAAGTGGCCCGGCGCGGCAAGCGCGTGCGCGACTGCCCGCCCGAGGAGTTGGAATCGATCTGGGAGTCGGTCAAGAAAAACTGAGGCCCCGCACGCCCCGCCCTCCCGGCCTGAGGACCGCCGTGGAATGCACCATCCGTCCCTGTCACGACCTCCGCGAGCTGGCCGCTTGTGTGACTTTGCAGAAGAGAATCTGGCGCTACGGCTGCGACGAGGTCTACCCGCTGCGACTGTTTGTGAACCTCGGGCACATCGGCGGCAACGTGCTGGGTGCTTTCACGCCGCGCGCGCCGCGCCGCCCCGCCGCGGTGGTGGAGTTTCACGTTTCCGTTGCCCGCCTGGCGGCTCGCGACCCGCGCCGGGCGCGCCGTGCAGCGCCGGGTGCGCGGGGCGTTGCTGAAATCTCTGGCCAGCGGCCGGGCGATTACCGGCTTCGAGCCCGACACGGAGGTTTGCAGGTACCTGCTCGACCCCTATGAAAATTGACCGCGTCGAACTCCGCGAAATCCACATGCCCCTGCTGCATCCCTTCGAGACCAGCTTTGACTGCACCACCCACCGCCGCATCGTGCTGGTGCGCGTCGAGGCGGAAGGGCTCGAAGGTTGGGGTGAAGTCACCTGCGGCGAAAGCCCCTTCTACAATTACGAGACCCCCGAGACCGCCTGGCACATCCTGCGCGACTTCCTGATTCCCTGGGTGCTGGAGCGCTCCTGGGGCGCCGCCGCCGAGGTCGCCGGGCGCTTCCGGCCCGTGCGCGGGCACTTGATGGCCAAGGCGGCGCTCGAAAACGCCCTCTGGCACATCGAGTCGCTGCAAAAAAGCGTGCCGCTGGCGCGGCTGATCGGCGGGACGCTCGAGGAGATTCCCTGCGGCGTCTCCATCGGCATTCAAGAATCTCCCGAAGCGCTGATCGAGAAGATCCGCACCGAGCTCGCGGACGGCTACCAACGCATCAAGATCAAAATCCGGCCGGGCTGGGACGTCGAGATTCTGGAGCGCGTGCGCAAGGAATTCCCGCGCATCGCGCTCATGGCCGACGCCAACTCCGCCTACACGCTCGCCGACCTCGCGCGCCTGAAGGAGTTCGACCGCTTCTATCTGATGATGGTCGAGCAGCCGCTGGGCTGGGACGACATGCTCGACCACGCGGCACTGCAGCGGCAGCTGACCACGCCCGTCTGCCTTGACGAGTCCATCCACGGCGCCGAGGACGCGCGCAAGGCTTTGGATCTCGGCGCCTGCAAGATCATCAACGTCAAGCTGGGGCGGGTGGGCGGTTTTTCGGGAGCGCGGGCGCTCGACGAGGTGTGCCGCGCGCGCCAGGTTCCGCTCTGGTGCGGAGGCATGCTCGAGTCGGGCATCGGGCGCGCCCACAATATCGCCCTCTCGTCGCTCCCCGGATTCATTCTGCCCGGCGACGTTTCCGCCAGCCGGCGCTACTGGGAGCGCGACATCGTGGACCCCGAGATCACCGTCAGCGCGCAGGGAACCATCCGCGTGCCTGCGACGCCCGGGCTCGGCTATACGCCCAACATGGAACGCATCGAGCGCCTGACGGCGCGCCGCGAGGCTTTCGGATAGCGCGCCGCCGATTTTCCGAAGGGGGTAGAGATTACATGCCCAACAAAACCAAACGCGTGGCGCTGGTGCCCGGCGACGGCATCGGAGTGGAAGTGATCCGCGAAGCGGTCAAGGTCGTGGAGACCGTCAAGCGGATGCGCGGCCTGGCGCTGGAACTGGTGGAGTTCGATTGGGGCGCCGAGAAGTATCTGCGCGAAGGTGTCTCGTTACCCGCCGGGGCGCTGGAGATGCTGCGCCGGGAATTCCACGCCGTGCTGCTGGGGGCGCTGGGCGACCCCCGCGTGCCTTCCAACCAGCACGCCGCCGACATCCTGCTGGGTATCCGCTTCGGCCTGGACCTCTATGTCAACCAGCGGCCCGTGCGCCTGCTCGACGCGCGCCTCTGCCCGCTCAAGGACCGCACCGAGCACGACGTCAACTTTGTGGTCTTCCGCGAGAACACCGAGGGGCCTTACGTGCAAATGGGCGGCAATTTCAAGCGCGGCACAGTGGACGAGGTGGCCGTGCAGGAAGACCTCAACACCCGCCGCGGCGTGGAGCGCATCCTGGTCTACGCCTTCGAGTACGCGGAGCGCTGCGGGCTGAAGCACCTGTGCATGAGCGACAAGGCCAACGCCCTCACCTTCGGCCACGGACTCTGGCAGCGCACCTTCGCGGAAGTGCGCAAGGCCTTTCCCCAGATCGAAGCGTGCCACCTCTACGTCGACACCCTGGCCATGGAAATGGTCCGCGACCCGTCGCAGTTCGAGGTCATCGTCACCAGCAACATGCTGGGCGACATCTTGAGCGACCTGGGCGCGGTGGTGGGCGGAGGCTTGGGCTTGGCGCCCTCCGCCAACATCAATCCCGGCCAGGTTTCGATGTTCGAGCCCGTGCACGGCTCGGCGCCGACCCTGGCGGGCAAGAACCTTGCCAACCCGCTGGCCGCCATCCTGGCGGCGGGCATGATGCTCGATTACCTGGGCGCGCCCGCCGAAGCGCGGCGCATCGAGCAGGCGGTGGGCGAAGCGGTGCGCCAGAAGCAGACCACCGAGGACCTGGGCGGGACGCTGGGCACGCGCGAGGTGGGCGATTGGGTGGCGGCGCGCTTGGCGGCAGGGACCTAACGAACCGTTTCCACTACATCCACTACACACTCGCGGCGCTGTCAGCTCCGCATCTCGACCATCCGCCCGCGGCGCCGCGGGCGCAACACCAGGGCCAGCACCCCTCCCGTAACGAACCCTCCGACGTGCGCCCACCACGCCACCCCGCCGCCCGTGGCGCTTTCAATCGACAGCATCTGGAATCCCGCCACAAACTGAATCAGGAACCAGTAGCCCAACACCAGCAGGGCGGGAATTTCAAACTTCCAGAAGATGATGAGCAGGGGAATCAGCGTGGAAATGCGCGCGCGGGGATAGCAGATGAAGTAGGCGCCCAGCACCCCGGCGATGGCGCCGCTGGCGCCGATGGTGGGGACGGGGGAGCCGGCGTTGAGCGCGATGTCGAAGATCGCGGCGGCGAGGCCGCTCAGGAAGTAGAGCGCCAGAAAGCGCAGGTGGCCGAAGCGGTCCTCGATGCTGCGCCCGAAGACAAAAAGAAAAAGCATGTTGCCGAGCAGGTGCAGCCACCCGGCGTGCAGAAACATGGACGCGAAGGCGGGCACCAGAAACGCCGCGGGATGCCGGATCACCAGCGCTCCCTGCGCCGAGAGATAGCGTGCTGGAACCAGGCCGTAGTAGAAAATCAGCCGGTCGAGCCGCGCCCCCAGCGAGAGCTCGAAGATGAACACCGCCGTGTTGAGCGCGATCAGCAGCAGCGTACACGTCCAGAAGATCTGCCGCCGGATGTGATCGTTCAGGGGAATGGGGATCATGCGGGGGGAATTCTAACCTGCCAGGCTCCCATCGGGAGGGAGAAACGCCATCCGGGCATTCATGCGGCACCGTGAAGGCGGCCCAAGAGT
>JBJKQV010000037.1:0-6441 GCA_046704985.1 Terriglobia bacterium | reverse complement strand
GTGTTTGCCGGCCTGTATCCGGTTGAAGCCAGTGAGTATGAGTCACTGCGGGACGCGCTGGAAAAGCTGCGCCTGAACGATTCGTCGCTCTTCTATGAGCCGGAAAATTCGGCTGCCCTGGGCTTCGGCTTCCGCTGCGGATTCCTGGGCCTGTTGCACATGGAAATCGTCCAGGAGCGGCTGGAGCGGGAATTCAAGCTGAATCTGATTACCACCGCCCCGGGTGTGCGCTATCGGATTACGTCGAAGAGCGGACAAGTCCTGGAAATTAATAATCCGACCCGGTTTCCCGAACCCAACGAAATTGCCACGATCGAAGAGCCCGTTATTACGGCGCTGATCCTGACCCAGGATGAATTTCTGGGCGGCATTCTGGCCCTGGTGGAAGAAAAACGCGGGATCCAGAAGGGCTTTGAGTACGTGGCGCAGAAACGCGTCCTGCTGACCTACGAGTTGCCTCTGAACGAAGTGGTGCTGGATTTTTACGACCGGCTCAAGTCCGTTTCGCGCGGCTACGCCTCGTTCGATTACCACCTGTCGGGCTACCGGACCTCCGACCTGGTGAAGGTGGACCTGCTGGTGGCGGGCGAGGTGGTCGACGCGCTGTCGTTCATCTGCCACCGCGACCACGCCTATCCGCGCGCCCGCGCCCTGTGTGAGAAGATGCGCAAGCTCATCCCCCGCCAGCTCTTCGAGGTGGCCATCCAGGCTTCCATCGGGTCCAAGGTTATCGCGCGCGAAAACGTTCCGCCCATGCGCAAGAACGTGATCGCCAAGTGCTACGGCGGCGACATCACCCGCAAACGCAAGCTCCTGGAAAAACAGAAAGAGGGCAAGCGGCGCATGAAGCGCGTCGGCAAGGTGGATATCCCCCAGGAAGCGTTCCTGGCCGTCCTCAAAGTCTCCGAGTAGGCGCGGCCGCGTCTACCGCCCAGACCCCGGCGGCGGTAGAATGTTCCTTTCCAACCGCGGCGAGGCCGGCCATCGCCGGGCCCGCCGCTCATTGGGGAGTGCTCTATGGAACTCAAAACCGTCAAGATCGATAAGCCCGAGGACATGAACTTCATCCTCGGGCAGTCGCACTTCATCAAGACCGTCGAGGATTTGTACGAAGCCGTCGTGCAGACCGTACCGGGCATGAAGTTCGGCATCGGGTTCTGCGAATCCTCCGGGCCGGCGCTGGTGCGCTGGGCGGGCAACGACGACCGCCTCGTCGAGCTCGCCCGCAAGAACGCCCTCAGTCTCGCCTGCGGCCACTGCTTCATCCTCTTCATGGAGGGCGGCTTCCCCGTCAACGTTCTCAACACCATCAAGAGCGTCCCGGAAGTCTGCGGCATCTACTGCGCCACCGCCAACCCCGTCGAGGTGGTGGTGGCCGAAACCAAACAGGGGCGCGGCATCCTGGGCGTCATCGACGGCCTGAAAACCAAAGGCGTCGAGACGGAAGCGGATATTCAGGTTCGGAAGGATTTCCTGCGCAAGATCGGCTACAAGCTGTAGCCCTCCAACGCGGCCCGATGGCGAGGCCGGGCGGAGCTACGCTTTCTTGTCGCGTACCGTGGCTCCGAGGCCGCCCCGCGCCAGGCGGATGGAAACGTCTTCGCCCAGGGCGACCTGCGCGGCGTCGCGGACGATGCGCCCCTGCGCGTCGCGGGTGATGGAGTAGCCGCGCCCGAGGATGGTGAGCGGGCTGCGCTCGGCGAGCACGGCGGCCACTTGCCCCAGCCGCGCCTGGCGGGCGCTCAGCAGGCGCGCGAACTCGCTTTGCAGTTTCGCCTCGCGCTCGGCCAGCGCCGCGGCCTTCAAGCCCAGCAGGCGGCGAAAATCGTAGCGCTCGACGCCCGCCGAAGTTTCCAGATACGCGTGGCGGGCGTCGCTCAGTTTCTGGCGCAGCAGGCGGAGCATTTCCACCATCGCGTCGTCCACGCGCTGAGCGCGCTCGCCGATGCGCGCGGCCAGCGTCTGGAAGACGCGGTGCATGCGCAGCGCGGTGAGTACCTCGCGCGCTTCCGATAATTTCAGGCGCATCACCTGGCTCATGCGCCGGGCGCGCTCGCGGAGCTCGCCCGCCAGGTCCTGTTTGCGGCGCACCACCAGTTCCGCCGCCGCCGAGGGTGTGGGCGCGCGCAGGTCGGCGACGAAGTCGGCGATGGTGAAGTCGGTTTCGTGCCCCACCGCCGAAACCACCGGCAGGCGCGACGCGGCGATGGCGCGCGCCACCGATTCCTCATTGAACGCCCACAAATCCTCCAGCGACCCGCCGCCCCGCCCCACGATCAGCACGTCGGCGAGCGCATGGCGGTTGAAGTGCTCGATCCCCCGCACGATTTCCGCCGCCGCCCCCTCGCCCTGCACCTTGACGGGATAGAGCAGCACGTTCAGGTTAGGGAAGCGCCGCCGCAGCACGCGCAGGATGTCGCGAATCACCGCGCCGGTGGGCGAGGTGACGACGCCGATGGTGTGCGGCAGCAGGGGCAAGGGCTTGCGGCGCGCCGGGTCGAACAGCCCTTCGGCGGCGAGCTTGGCCTTCAGCTGCTCGAAGGCCAGTTGCAGTGCCCCCAAGCCCGCGGGCTCCAGCAGCTCGACGTAAAGCTGATACTCGCCGCGCGCTTCGTAGACGCTCAGCCGCCCGCGCGCAATCACCGAAATGCCATCCTGGGGTTTGAACTTCAGGTAGCGCGCCTGGTTGCGGAAGCAGACGGCGCGCAGCTGCGCTCCCGCGTCTTTGAGGGTGAAGTAGAGGTGCCCGGAAGCAACGGCGCGGAAGTTCGATACCTCGCCGGCCACCCAGACGTCCGGAAATTTTCCTTCCAGCAGGCCTTTGACCGCCCGGCTCAGCTCCGTGACGCTGTAAATCTTCCGTTCGGGAACGAGTTGGAGAGGAATCTGGCTCAAAAAGACCCCGAAAAGAGCTATCAGTTTTCAGCTATCAGATCTCAGCTTTCTTTTTCAAGCCACGTGGCCTGGCGCGGAAACCTCTTCACTTCCGCATCCAAAGCGAGAACAACCAGAAAGCCAGCGTCAAAACCGCGCTCAGGACCAGGCAAGTGACGATAGGAAAATAGAAAGTGGAGTGCTTGCCCCTGTAAACGATGTCGCCGGGCAGGCGGCCGAATCCGAAGAACGAAAACCTCGACCCGGCCATGAGCAGCAAGCCCAGGCCTACCAGCACCACACCCGCGATGACCAGAAATTTCCCGAGGTGAAACGGCATCGCCCGCTCCGGGCCGCGCGCGGCCTCCCTCCGACTTTGGCGCGCCGGCGGCAGAGTTGTCAAGATGAACTCAACGCGTCGCGTAGCGCCGCCCTTTAGGGCGAGCAGGCCCAGCGCTACTGGAAACGCGAAAGCGGTGGTGAGGAGTCGCCGAGGCGACCCGCTACAAACATCGGCGGGATCAGGCGAGTTCGACGCCGGGGAAGAAGTAGCCGATCTCGAAGGCGGCGGTTTCGGGCGCGTCGGAACCGTGCACGGCGTTGCGCTCGATGCTCGAGGCGTAGAGCTTGCGGATGGTGCCCGGCGCGGCGTTGGCGGGATTCGTAGCTCCCATCACCTCGCGCAGGCGGGCGATGGCGTTTTCGCCTTCCAGTACCATGGGCAGCACCGGCCCCGAACTCATGAAGGCCGTGAGGTTCGCTAAGAACCCCTTGTCGCGGTGCACGGCGTAGAAGCCTTCCGCCTCTTTCTGGCTCAGGTTCACCAGTCGCGCGGCGACAATCTTGAGCTGGTTCGCCTCGAAAATCTTGATGATGTCGCCCACGTGCCCGGCTTCCACGGCGTCGGGCTTGATAATCGTCAAAGTCCGTTGCTTGCTCATAAGTGATCTTCAGGCGAAAGGTTGAGGTGTAAAGGTTAAAGCTTGAAGGAGCCATTCTCGCCTTAGATGGAATCCACGCTCCGAGAACCGGTCTTTACCCTTTATCCTTTACCCTTCAACCTTCC
Source organism: Terriglobia bacterium (assembly GCA_046704985.1). Taxonomy (GTDB): domain Bacteria; phylum Acidobacteriota; class Terriglobia; order UBA7540; family UBA7540; genus JBJKQV01. The sequence goes on along the minus strand of JBJKQV010000037.1, from coordinate 2,501 downwards.
TTTCAAAGTTTCCCCAATCAGCGCCGGGCTGGGAGCGACGGCGATACCGGCCGCTTCCAGCGCCTGGATCTTGTCGGTCGCGGTTCCCTTGCCGCCCGAGATGATGGCGCCGGCGTGGCCCATGCGGCGTCCCGGAGGCGCCGTGCGTCCGGCGATGAAGCCCACCACGGGCTTCTTCACCTTCGCCTTGATAAACGCCGCGGCTTCCTCTTCCGCCGTGCCGCCGATCTCGCCGATCATCACGATGGCGTGCGTCTCGGGGTCGTCGTTGAAGAGGCGCAGGGCGTCAATAAAGTTGGTGCCGATCACCGGGTCGCCGCCGATGCCGATGCAGGTGGACTGCCCGATGTCGAGCGCCGTGAGCTGCCCCACCGCTTCGTAGGTGAGCGTGCCGCTGCGCGAGATGACGCCCACGTTCCCCTGGCGATGGATGGACCCGGGCATAATTCCGACCTTGCACTTGCCGGGCGAGATGACGCCCGGGCAGTTGGGGCCCACCAGGCGCGTGCGGGTTCCGGCCAGGAATTCGCGCGCGCGCAGCATGTCGAAAGTGGGAATGCCTTCGGTGATGGCGATCACCAGCGGCAGGCCCGCCGCGGCGCCTTCCATGATGGCGTCGGCGGCGAAGGGCGGCGGCACGAAAATCACCGAAGCGTTGGCGCCGGTCTTTTCCGCCGCCTCGCGCACGGTGTTGAACACCGGCACGCCCAGCGTCTTGGTTCCGCCCTTGCCGGGCGTGACGCCTCCCACCACCTTGGTGCCGTACTTGATGGCCTGCTCGGTGTGAAAGGCCCCTTCGCGCCCCGTGATTCCCTGCACTAACAAGCGTGTATTCTCATCAACCAAAATAGCCATGGGATTCGCTCATTACTCCATCAAGACGATTGATCCATTGGTTCATCGGATCATTGATTCATTTCGCGCCGCAGCGCGTGGTTCAATGCTTCGCAGCAAGGGCGACGACTTTTTCCGCCGCGTCCTTCATGCCCTTGGCGACGGTAAAGTTCATGCCCGACTCGTTCAGAATTTTCTGTCCCAACTCGACGTTGGTGCCTTCCAGGCGCACGACGATGGGGACCTTGACGGCCAGGCTCTTGGCCGCCGCCACCACGCCCGCCGCCACGATATCGCAACGCATGATGCCGCCGAAAATGTTGATGAGCACACCGCGCACGTTGGGATCGCTCAGGATGATTTCAAAGCCGTGCTTGACCTGCTCCTCGTTGGCGCCGCCGCCCACGTCGAGGAAGTTGGCGGGGCTGCCGCCCGCGTACTGGATGATGTCCATGGTGGACATGGCAAGGCCGGCGCCGTTCACCATGCACCCTACCGTGCCGTCCAGACGGATGTAGTTGAGCGAGTACTGGGAGGCGCGCACCTCGAGCGGGTCCTCCTCGTCCAGGTCGCGCAGCTCGCGGATGTCGGGGTGGCGGAACAGCGCGTTGTCGTCAAAATTCATTTTGGCGTCCAGCGCCAGCGCCCGCCCGTCGCGCGTCACCACAAAAGGATTGATCTCCGCCAGCGAAGCGTCGCTGGCCTGAAAGGCGCGGTAGAGACCGGTCAGGAACTTCACCGCCTCGCCCACCAGTTTGCCTTCCTGCCCCAAGCCGAAGGCCAGCTCGCGCGCCTGGAATCCCAGGAAGCCCGCCGAGGGGTCGACGCCCTGCTTGAGAATCTTTTCGGGATGCGAGGCGGCCACCTCTTCGATCTCCAGCCCGCCTTCGCTCGAAGCCATGAAGACGGGCCGCGCCGTGGCGCGGTCGATGACCAGGCCGAGGTAGAGCTCGCGCGCGATGTCCAGGCCCTCTTCGATGAGCACCCGCCGGACCTGGCGCCCTTCCGGGCCGGTCTGGTGAGTGACCAATTTCTTGCCGAGCATTTCGCCCGCCAGCTTTGCGGCTTCGTCGGCGCTGTGCGCCAGCTTGACGCCGCCCGCTTTGCCGCGCCCGCCGGCGTGAATCTGGGCTTTCACCACCACCGTGCCGCCCAGCTCCGCCGCCGCGGCGCGCGCTTCGTCGGGGCTGGTCACCACCTGGCCGCGCGGTACCGCCACGCCGAAGCGGGAGAGGATTTGTTTGGCTTGGAATTCATGGATTTTCATGTCTGGGCCGTCTGTCGGTGGTCGTCAATCGAGAGCCGGGTTTCGGAAGGACGTTCGCGGAACCGGGAGCAGCAGGAGACGACGAACCAAGTTTGCGTTAAAATACTCGCTCCGTTCATCGCGGAACGTGCCAGTATATTGAATCGGGGCCAAAATTGCAATGAAGGGGCGGCTCTGCGGCCCGGACGGTTGTCTTCCCTGCGCCCGCACGACGGTACACTGCAAGACCATCCCGGTAGGGGAACGATCCTCGTGACCATCGACCAAACAACAGAAAAGATCGAGCGGGGCGGCGGACTGACGCGGCCGGAAGCGCGCGCGGTGATGGAAGAGCTTCTTTCCGGCAAGCTCGCTGACGCGCAAATCGCGCGCCTGCTGGCCGCGCTGCGCGACAAGGGCG
>JBJKQV010000036.1:0-5352 GCA_046704985.1 Terriglobia bacterium | reverse complement strand
TCCCTACGACGCCTTTCGCGAATACCACCACACCCTGCGCCGCCTGGGCCGCGGCGGCTTGCTGACCGCCGACTCGCTGGTGGTCGTCGAGCATTCGCGCCACTGCCGCCTGGAAGAGCAGTACGGCGACTTGCATCAGGTGCGCTTGCTGGTGCGCGGCGACTCGCAGTTGGCCTTCTACCGCTTGCAGCGCAGCGACTCCGCGCCGCCCGGCGCCGGACCGGAATCTTGACTTCGCCCGGGCCCTCACCTAGTATGAAGGATTGAGCCTTTTGCCGGCCGTTTCAACCCTCTTCGGTCCCTTTGGCGGGGTAGCTCAGTGGTAGAGCGAGGGTCTCATAATCCCTAGGTCGGGAGTTCGATCCTCCCCCCCGCTACCATCTTTTGCCCAATAACTTACAGTGATTTCGTGTTTTTAAGAATGAAGCTCACTGCGGTGACGTTTGTGACCTGAATTTGCCATTTCTTGCGAAGACGCGGATCACCGCTGATATTCCGAGGCAAGTTTTTCGATGAGTTTTTCAGGGCGCGCGAAGTCATCGTCGCGGATTTCCAGCGTCGTCGCGATGCGCGCCAGGATGCTGCGGGCGAGTTGCATTCGCACTTCGGGCGCGAGCTGGCCGCGTCGGATCAGGAACGTTTCCATCAATCCAAATTCTTCCGTCGAGAGCCGCTTCGCATCATACCCCGAAGGTCCCTCATCCGCCGGCTCCGTTCTCTTGGGCGGAGAGTATTCGCTCAGATTCAGCACCGATCCCGGCGCGATGGAACGCACCGGCCACGCCGATTCCTGACGCTTGGCTTGGTCGAAGGTCGACGGAGGTGATTCGAGCGGCGTTTCGTGAACAACGACGGTCCCGGCCAGAAAATCGCCGAGCCGCTTGTTCTGCCGGCTGATCAGGATACTGAGAATCCCGACCACGTAGAAGCCCGGCAGGTTGTCCACGATGCGCAGCAGGTTGCGCGCCACTGAGTCGTAAGCGGTGATGGGCCTCCCGTCGTCTTTGATCACGCGCAGGTGCATTTGACGCTTGCCGGGAGTCTGCCCGTTCTGAACCGCCTCAAAGAAGGCAAAGTATCCAAACTGCAGTCCAAACGCCAAAAAAATAAAGATTGCGGCGACCCAGATTCCCTGATGCGGGACCGTCTTGGCCGCCGCGGCAAAGACCAGCAGGGCAACGAATCCCAACAGCAGTGCGGCGGCGAGCTGAATCAGAGTGTCCAGAGCGAGGGCCAAGAAACGGCTCCCGACTCCCGCCAGCGGAAACTCCAGCGGGATTTGCTCCGGGGTTTCGATGGTAAGATGTTCCACGAACATTTGGAGCCGGCTCTCAGCCGGCAAGGCCCGGCGGTCGCGGAGAGGCATTACAGAATTCCCGCCAGGGTTTTGAACCGCCGGCCGGATTCATGGCATGGTCACTGCGCACTGGATCGAAAAGCGAAAACCGCACTGGGATCGCCTTGAGAATATTTCAAAGCGATGCGGAAGGCAAGGGGTCGGCGTACTGGCCTACCGGGAACTTCAGGAATTCGGGCTGCTCTACCGGCAGGCCGCGGCCGACCTTTCCACCCTGCGGGAGGATCCTGCCCGAGCGCACTTGGCAACCTACCTCAATCAGCTTCTCAGCCGCTCGCACAATCTGATGTACATGGGCCGCCGCTCGCGGCCCGGCGGCATCGGCCGTTTCTACGCGCGGCTTTTCCCGCAAACGTTTCGCGCCACGTTCAGCTATACGTTCGCGGCGTTTGTCATTTTCGCCGCCGCGGCAGTGGCCGGATTCCTCACCGCGCTCGGCGATCCTTCCTTTCAGCGGTTCTTTCTGGGCGGCCCCATGAGCGACACCATCGAACAGCGCAAGATGTGGACGGAATCCATTGTCTCCATCAAGCCGCTGGCTTCGAGTGCCATCATGACCAACAATATCGCCGTTTCGTTCACCACCTTTGCCATGGGAATCACGGCCGGTATTGGGACCGTATATATGATAGTGACAAACGGCCTCCTTCTGGGTGTTATTACGGCGGCCTGCTGGCAGGCGGGCATGGGCCAATCTCTCCTGCAATTTGTGCTGCCGCACGGCGTGCTGGAGCTTCCCGCCATCTTCATTGCGGGGGGCGGAGGGCTCCTGATCGCCCGTGGATTGCTTTTCCCGGGCCGGCTTCCGCGCCGCGATGCCTTGGTCCTCTACGGCGGGCAGGGGGTGCGGCTGGCGCTCGGCATCATTCCCATCCTGGTGGTGGCCGGCATCCTTGAGGGCTTCGTGTCGCCTTCGCACCTGCCGCCTTTCGCCAAATTCGCCTGCGCCGCGGCCGGCGCAGGTCTCCTGTTTCTCTACCTCAGCCGGGCCGGACGCTCGCCCGCGGACTCTCCGGCAGAGTCCCCGGCGGACTCTTTGAGCGCCGGGCCCGACCTCGCGCCCGCTCAGAGCAACCCTCGTTCTTTGACTTCCAGATATTGATTGATCAGGCCGGTGGCGAGTTTTCCCGGTTCCATCTCGATCGCCAGCGCGCCGAGACGCGACAAGCGGCGCCGCATCATCTCCCGGCGCTGGATCATTTCGAGGGCTGCGACGTAACGGTACATCTCTGTTTCGGACTGCGGGCGTCGCCCCACCAGCTCATAAAGCTCCGGCTGGGTAATCGCGACGAAGAGCACCAGGTGCTGGCGTAACAGCCGCGCGGCGGATTCGATCACTTCCGGGGTTGCGGCCGTTTCGGCGAGATCGGTCAGCCAGATGACCAGGCTTCTCTGGCGGTGCCGCTTGAGGAGCGTGTCGGCGCAGCGAGCGTGCGCGGCCTCGGCCGGTTCGCCACGCACGATCGCCAACGTCTCCAGAATGGCGCGCAGCTGGGGGGTTCCGCGCCCGGCGGCAAGAGGGTACTGGCGCCGGTGATTGTAGGCCAGCAGCCCGACCTTGTCCCCGGCGAAGAGCGCCACCTGGGCCATTCCCAGGGCCGCGCGGATGGCGTAATCGAGCTTGGTGAGCGTCACAGGTGCGCGGCCCGGGCGAACTCTCGTTGCCCCGGGCGGCGCGGGTTTGACCTTCGTGGTCATCAGGCGCCCGGCGTCAATTACCATCTGCACGGTCTGGCTGCGCTCCACGGTGTGAACCTTGGTGATCAGCTTGTGACGCCTGGCCGTCGCGGTCCAGCAGACGTCCCGCGGCTCGTCGCCTTCGCGGTAGTCCCGCAGGTTCTCGAACTCGCGGCCTGTCCCGCGCTGCCGCTTCAGGCGTTTTTCGAGCTCGATCTGCCGGCTGCGTATGAGATAAAACGAATGCTGCCGGGCTTCTTCCATGCTGGGAAAGACTCGCACCGTCTGCCGCAAATCCGCGAAACACCAGCGCTCGGCCAGCTTCAGTTGCGATTGATAGCGCAAGTACGTTCCCCCCACCGTCACGTCGCCCCGCTCGACGGGGCGGATGCGGTACGTCACCGCGGCCGTCCCGTTGCGCCGCAGCGTGCATTCCATTTGCGGGACCGTGGGAAAGCGGACAGCCTGTGAATCGCTTTCCGGCGCCGCGGGAGCGCCGGGCTTGCCGGCCTTGGCAATCGGGCCCAGCAGGGGCGGCAGATCGTCTTCCAGACTTATCCGCAGCCGGGAACGGACAGGACAGTTGATTTTCAGGGTCACTTCGGAGGTCCTGGCTTGCTCGAGGGGCTTTGTCCAGAGACGCGTCAGTTCCATCTGGCCTGGCCGTGGTAGGCGAAGCCAGTCGTTGAGCCACGCGCCGAGCACCAGAACGTCCCAGGCGGCCATGGCGAAAAGGAATCGGAGATCCCACCAGGCGGGCCCCACCCAGAGGAAACCCAGCATCAGCGCCACAAAAAATCTGGAACCAAACGCCCCCGGCCAGCGCCCGGCGCCGCGCGCGCGCGCCGTCATGGCGCGGGGGATCATTCTCGAGGTTGCATCTGCTTTTTCGCCGGCATTCATTCGGTCAATCCTGCAGCGATCGAGAATCGGAGTGGAAACGTCAGTCTAACAAGCCTATTTAGGCACTTCCACGGCGGCCAAAACCTCTTCCACCACGCGGTCGGGGGTGATGCCTTCGATGTCCGCTTCCGGCTTGACCAGCAAGCGGTGGCGCAAAACCGGCGGGGCGACGTACTTGAGGTCGTCGGGAATCAGGTAGTCGCGCCCGTCCATGGCCGCCAGCGCCTTGGCTGCCAACATCAGGAAGACCGCGGCCCGGGGACTCGCGCCCAGACTGAGCGACGGCCAGTCACGCGTCCGCCTGACGAGGGTGCTCGCGTAGCGGATCAGTTCCTTTTCGACGCGGACTCCAGCGACCTCGCGGCGCGCGGCGGTGAGCAACTCCGGCTCCATGGGAACCAGGCCGAGCTTTTCCAGGTCGCGCGCGTCGAAGCCGTTCTGATAGCGATTGAGGACCTCCACTTCCTGGTCGGCTTCGGGATAATCAATGCGAATCTTGAACCAGAATCTGTCCAGCTCTGCTTCGGGCAGAGGGTAGGTGCCCTCAAACTCCACCGGGTTCTGAGTGGCGAACACGGTGTAGAAACTCGAGAGCGGGTGGCGCGTCCCGTCGATGGTGACCTGGCGCTCCTCCATGGATTCCAGCAGGGCCGCCTGGCTGCGAGGCGGCATGCGGTTCACCTCATCCACCAGCAGGAAGTCCGTGAAAACCGGACCGTGGTGCAGCGAGAACGCGCCCGTCGACATATTGAAAATATTCGTACCCAGGATATCGGCGGGCATCAAATCGGGCGTGCACTGAACGCGCTGAAAGTTCAGGCGGCAGATGCGGGCCAGCGCTTTGACGGCCAGGGTTTTGGCGGTTCCCGGGACACCTTCCAGGAGTGCGTGCCCGCCGGAAAGAAACACCGCGAGCATTTGATCGATGACCTCGCGCTGTCCAACGATGGCCTTCGCAAGTTCGGCCCTTCCGTGAGAGGTAAACTGAGCAGTGTATTCAGGCATATTGGGTTTCCACCGATTTCCGCGCCGGCAGATTTGTCATTGAAGCTCCCCTTCCCCGCTTAGGATCCCTGCAGAGGCCATTCTCCCAATCCCAACCTCCGCGAGCCATCGTGAAGTTCCTGAATCAAGTTCAAGGCCTGTGCCGCCGTCAGGCTTGAATTCTTCACGCCGAGCTCGGAGCGGGCGAGGGTTTCGGAGAACCCCGGATTCGCCCACCCCAGGCGGTCGCGGAGGGCCTCCTGGATCTTCTTCAAGGGGGTCTCCGCGGGCAGGCCCAGGCGTGTGAGCAGAAGAAACCGAAAGCGTTGATAGGCGATGCGAAGCGCCTCGGAGGCGCCGCCTTTCTGCTGATAAAGGCCCCCAAGCGTTTCCACGAACTCGAGCGGTGACAGTCGGGACTCTCTCTCGAG
>JBJKQV010000035.1:0-5385 GCA_046704985.1 Terriglobia bacterium | reverse complement strand
GTCGTGAACGTGGTGCTCGAAGAGTTGGTGATGGCCGGCGATTGGTTCACCGTCAGCGCGAAGTTCTGCGTCGAGTCCGTCCCGATGCCGTTCGAGGCCCTGATGGTCAGGGGATACGTTCCGCCTGTTCCCGCCGCGGGCGTGCCGCTCAGCACCCCGCCGCTCGAGAGCGTCACCCCGCTGGGGAGCGCGCCGGTCTTACTGAAGGTCGGCGCCGGGTACCCGGTCGCCGCCACCCTGAACGAGCCCGCCGAGCCTACCGTGAACGTGGCGCTGGCCCCGCTGGTGATGGCGCGAGCCTGATTCACCGTCAGCGTGAAGTTCTGCGTCGAGTCCGCCCCCACGCTGTTGGACGCGGTGATGGTAAAAGGGTACGTCCCCCCCGTTCCGTTCGCCGGCGTCCCGCTCAGCAGGCCGGCGCTGGTCAGCGTCACCCCGCTGGGCAGCGCCCCAGTCTTGCTAAAGGTCGGCGCAGGGTACCCCGTCGCCGTCATCGTAAACGAGCCCGCCGAGCCCGCGGTGAAGGCCGTACTCGCCGCGCTGGTGATGGCGGGAGCCTGGTTGACCGTGAGCAGAAAGTTCTGTGTGGCGGCCGCCCCTATGCCGTTCGAGGCGGTGATGGTGAACGGATACGTTCCCCCCGTGCCAGCCCCCGGGGTCCCGCTCAACACGCCGGCGCTCGACAGCGTCACGCCGGTGGGCAGCGCCCCAGACTTGCTAAAGTTCGGCGCCGGGTAGCCCGTAGCCGTCACTGTAAAGCTTGCCGCCGAACCGACTACAACCGTAGTGGCATTGGTGCTGGTGATTGCCGGAGGGTCGTTGATGGCGAAGTTCTGCGTGGCGGTTCCACCGCCCGGCGAAGGGTTGGTGACCGTCAAGGGATAAGTGCCGGCGGTGGCCAACTGCGCCGCGGTAACGGTAGCGGTCAACTGATTGGAGCTTCCGTACGTAGTCGCAAGGGTCGTCGAACCCAACTTGGCTTGCGACTGCTGCGCGAATCCCGTACCGGACACCGTCAAGGTGGCGTCGACGCCGCCTTTCAGGAGGCTGGAGGGCGAGACATTGCTGATCTGCGGAGTGGGATTCACCACACTGACGGGCGAGGTATCGCTGCGTGCCGTGTCGGCAACGCTGGTGGCCGCGACGGTGACGTCCTTGGGCACCGCCGGAGCCGTGTAAAGTCCCGCCGCGCTGATGGTGCCCACCGTGGCGTCGCCGCCCGCGGCCCCGTCCACCGACCAGGCGACGTTCTGGTTGGAGCTCCCCTTAATGGCGGCGCTGAACTGTTGGGTCTGGCCGACCGTCAGATTGGCGCTCGAGGGGGTGACCGTCACCACCAACAGCACTGTCAGGTTAAGGGAAGTGGAAGTTCCACCTCCCGGGGAGGGCGTCTGCACGCTTATCGGGTATACACCCGCCTGTGCTAACTGCGCGGCGGGGATCTGCGCGGTAAGTTGGCTGGCGGAATTAAACGTGGTGTCAAGAGTCGTCGGGCCGATCAGTACGGTCGACTGCGCGGCAAAGCCCGTGCCCGTCACCACCAGCGCGGTTGCGGGGCTTTCGGCGTCGAGCGTGGTCACGGAGAGGCCGCTGAGGTGCGGCTGCGGGTTGCTGACCGTCAGCGTGGCCGTGGCCGAAGCCACCGGCGTGGCCACCGTCTTGGCCGTCACCGTGAGCGAGTTGGGAGAAGGAGGAACGCCGGGAGCCGTGTAGAGGCCCGAGGTGCTGATGGTTCCCACCGTCTGGTTGCCGCCCTCGACGCCGTTGACCGACCAGACCACGGAGCGGTTGGTGGTGCCGGTCACAGAGGCGGTGAACTGCGCCGTCGCGCCGACCATGAGTGCGGTGTTGGAGGGCGAAAGGGTGACCGCTGGAACGGTAGGTGTGGGGGTTACAGCTCCACCTCCCCCGCCGCAGCCCCATAGAGACAGGCCGGCGAGCGCCAGTAGAGCGGCGTGAAGCGCGATCCGGGAGCCCCTGGTCACGTCTCGAAACTCCCCTCTTGCCGGAACCTAACGTTCCGTCCAACTCGAAGGTTACCAGCCTCTCCCCGAGCCTTTGAATGGCACTTCCGGCTAGGTAACCCAGCAGTAGACTAGCACAGGAATTTACTTTTACCTCAATTCTCTGTATTGACAATTTGACCCTATCGCCCCTTTCCGAAGAAGTACGGCGGCGATCGTGGCCGGTAGCCTGCCGCGGCGCGGCACGCCGAATCGTGATAAAACCTTGAGCGTCGAGCCCCGCACGCGGCGCCCGGCAAAACTATCCGAACGACGAGGCCACCATGCAGTTTGAAACCGACACCTTGCGGCTGCTGGCCGCAGGACTGGAGCAACTGGAAGCGGGCTTTGCCGGCTTGCCCTCGCCCCAGGCCGCGCCACCGGGCAAGGCGCGCTGGTCCGAGGTAATGCAGGAGGTGGCGCGCCGCCTGGGCGACAACTACCCCTACTTCCATCCCCTTTACGCCGGGCAGATGCTCAAGCCGCCCCACCCGTTGGCGCGCGCCGCTTACGCCCTGGCCACCTGGATCAATCCCAACAATCACGCCCTGGACGGCGGGCGCGCCAGCTCGGCGATGGAAAAGGAAGCGGTGGCGCAACTGGCGGCGATGGTGGGTTGGAAAGAGCACCTCGGCCACCTGACGGGCGGCGGCACGATGGCCAACCTGGAAGCGCTGTGGGTGGCGGGGCGGCTGCGCCCGGGGGAAAAAGTAATTGCTTCCCAGCAGGCGCACTACACCCACCCGCGCCTGTCGAGCGTGCTGGGGCTCGACTACGAGGCTTGCCCCTGCGACGCGCATGGGCGCATGGATTTGGCGGCGCTCGAAAAGATGCTGGCGGCGCGGCAAGTAGGTTGTGTAGTGGCAACGGCGGGCACTACAGGGTTGGGCGCCGTGGACCCGCTACCGCAGATTCTGCGCCTGCGCGAGCGCTTCAAATTCCGCCTGCACGTGGACGCGGCCTATGGCGGCTACTTTTGCCTGGCTCGTCCCGAACGGCTACGTCCGGAAACCGCCGCGGCGCTCGCGGCGATGGGCGAGGCAGACTCGCTGGTGATTGACCCGCACAAGCACGGCTTGCAGCCTTACGGGTGCGGATGCGTGCTGTTTCGCGACCCGGCGGTGGGCGCCGTCTACAAGCACGACTCGCCTTACACCTATTTCACTTCCTCGGAATTGCACCTGGGGGAGATCAGCCTGGAATGCTCGCGGCCCGGGGCGGCGGCGGTGGCCCTGTGGGCCACGCAGCGTTTGCTGCCGCTGGAAGTTGGCGGAGAGTTTGCGCTGGGGTTGGAAGCGGGACGCGAGGCGGCGCTGGAACTTTGGCGCCGGCTGGCGGCTGACGCGCGCTGGCTGGCGCCCGTCGAGCCGGAGCTGGACATCGTCGTCTGGACGCCCGCCGCCGGCACGGCGAGCCGCAGCTCGGAGCTTGCGCAGCGCGTCTTCGACGCCGCCGCGCGGCGCGGCCTGCACCTGGCGCTGATGCGCCTGCCGGCGAATTATTTTGCCGGCCGTCTGCAGCCCGACCAGGAGAACGTCGCCTGCCTGCGCTCGGTGCTGATGAAGCCCGAGCATCGCGCCTGGCTCGACCGCATCGGGCAGGCGCTCGAAGCAGCCGCCGGCGACGCGGGAATCTGAGCCTTCGCGCCTTGGCGTGAGGGTGTCTTTGGGCGGGTGGCGCAGACGTTTGGTTTCTCATGTCTGCGATCCCACTTTGCGGGGCGGTGGCGACCAACCCACCCTCGCCCAAAACGCAAAGATGGGGCACCCTCTTTACCCCAAGCATGGGCCGCCCGCCCGTGGCTACCTGCTGTTCATCGAAATGTTTCCCAAAGTACGAGGCAGACGACGACCAAGTTCAAGGCGAGAACCACGCGAAATTTAGTACTTGTGGCCCCGCGCCGGACAGCCGCGAGGCAGAGCCCGGCCGTGACCCAGATCATCTCAAGCAATATGGAGGCTGCGGTCGCCCCACTCGCTAGACCGCGGCTTCCAGAGTCATAATGGAACGGGAGGAAGAGCGAGGCAATATATACTACTAATATCACTGCCCCCGTGAATGTTACGTACCGCTCTAGGCGTGCCATTCCATGCCCCTAATGGCGGGATTTGTAGCCCTCCCACCATTTGCGATTCCCGCGATTATTGTTCGTGAAGAAGTTAAGCCCCTCCCACTGGCCGACCGTAAATCTCGTCTTGCCTGTCTTCAGTTCCGGTCCCAAGGCCCACCGAAAATCGTCCGAGGTCATCTTCATGTCCGGCGGGTGGCGCAGACTTTTTTTTTTTAAGGTCTGCCAACGGCCCCGCAAGCCCCAGCGACGCTGCTTCAGCCCACTCGATCCATGCCGAGAAGCGAAGCATCGTCGAGATAATAGAACCTCCAGCTCGACCCTGCCTGCGGCAGGCAGGCACGCCCAGTCTCCCGGCTCCTTCGTCAAGCCTCGCTTCACGGGATTATTGTGCATGTAGTCGAGCTTTTCCAGCTTCTTCTCTTCGCTCCAGATATTCATGTCGTAGAATCGCCGCTGCCAGACGCGGAAGTGCGCCTCGTCATGAACGGTGGCGGGCAGGGTGAATCGCGCCAGCATTTTCCCGCACCAGGCACGCCGGCGATCTTCCTCCAGGGTTTTCAGGATGAGCCGAGCCGTGCGCCCTTTCAGCTTTTGCATGATCTGAGAGGGATTGGCCGTCCCGCAAGGCCACAGCAGCAAATGAAAATGTTCCGGCATCAGCACATAGCCCACAATGCGGAAACCCAGCTCGGCGCGCAGCTCGGCCAGGGTGGCAACAAAGTGCCGCCGGAAATGTTCGGAATCGAAAATGCGCGCGCGGCGATAGGTGCTGGTGGTCAGATAGTGAAGATGATTCTGGCCGTAAAAGCGAGTCGGCTGCGACACGGGCTCATTCTAGCCCTTTTCAGCTTCGCTGACCGCAGACACTAAAATGCAAGTGTCTGCGCCACCCGCCCGAGGGACACTGTCGGTTGGCCACTGGTTCAACAACATTCCCCTATTGCAATTGGAGTAAGGGCTGTTGGGGGCGAACGGAAGCAGGTGCATGCATAACATGTTGAGAATTTCACCGCCGCCCGTACCGTTTCTGTACTCGCTGCACCATTCCGCCGACGGCGGCACATCCGGGCGGGTAGCCTACCGCTTCCTGGTCGTACCGTCGTTAATACTCACAATGAAACTATCTGCGGGCTACCAATGCACCTGCGAACGCGCGCAGCGGGGCGCCCCGTCCTTTCGCCGGGCGCAAGGATGGGGCCGTTACGGAGTTCCCATGCGAAAGGATTGAAGCGCTACTGCGGGCGAGGCCACTTCACTCCGCGGGGCGCAAAGGTGTGCGGCAGCCGGCGTAGGGGCACGGCGCGCCGTGCC
>JBJKQV010000034.1:0-2722 GCA_046704985.1 Terriglobia bacterium | reverse complement strand
GGGGGGGGGGGGGGGGGGGGGGGCGGGGGGGGGGGTCGCGCGCGGGCGGGGGCGCGGGTCGGCGGCGGGGAAGGATTGCCACCAAGTAGCGCGCCACCGCCAAGACCTAGGCGCGGTGCGGAAACTGAGGAATCATGGCCAAAGCAGCGGGTAAAGCGGGCAAGAAAAAAGTCTTCAAGAAGCGCGACAAGCGCGTGGTGCCGGTGGGGGTGGTGCACATCCAGGCGACCTTCAACAATACGCTGATCACCATCAGCGACACGGAAGGCCGGGTAGTCTGCTGGTCGAGCGCCGGCTCACTGGGTTTCCGCGGTTCGCGCAAGGGGACGCCCTTCGCCGCCCAGCAGGCGGCGTCGCGGGCCGCCAGCGCGGCGCGCGACCACGGCATGCGCACCGTCGAGGTGCACGTGCAGGGTCCGGGCTCGGGCCGCGAGTCGGCCATTCGCGCCCTGGCTTCGGCGGGGCTGGAGGTGCGCCACATCAAGGACACCACGCCCATCCCCCACAACGGCTGCCGGCCGCCCAAGCGCCGCAGGGTTTAGAGAACGGAATTTCGGGAGTGACGAGGGTCCGCCCGAGCGGGCCCGAGGGAGGAGAGGTTGGCAAGATATCGTAAAGCGGTTTGCCGGCTCTGCCGGCGCGAAAGCACCAAGCTGTTCCTGAAGGGACAGCGCTGCCTGACCGACAAGTGCGCCATCGAGAAGCGCAACTTTCAGCCCGGCGAGCACGGCAAGGCTCGCCGCCCCAAGATCGTCGGTTACGGGCTGCAACTGCGCGAGAAGCAGAAGGTCCGGCGCCTCTACGGCGTTCTGGAAAACCAGTTTCGCGGTTACTTCCAGAAGGCCGCCAGCATGAAGGGCATCACCGGCGAGAACCTGTTGCTGATGCTCGAGCAGCGCCTGGACAACGTGGTTTACCGCCTGGGCCTGGCCACCTCGCGCGCCGAGGCGCGGCAGCTGGTCCGCCACGGGCACATCTGGGTAGGCGGACGCAAGGTCAACATCCCCTCCTATCCCGTCAAGACGGGGCAGGAAATTGCGGTGGCGGAGAGGAGCCGCAAGTCGGTCGCCATCCTGCGCTCGCTGGATCTGGCGGGAGGGCGCAGCGTGCCCCCCTGGCTGAGCTTCGACCGCGAAAGCCTGAAGGGCAGCGTGGTTTCGCCGCCGCGCCGCGAGGACGTGAACTTCCCGATTCAGGAACAGATGATCGTCGAACTTTATTCGAAATGACACGGGCCCGGCGGCCCCGGGCCCCGCGGCCCGGGCGCGCGGACCTTGGGAGGTTGTTTCTATGCTTTGGACAGGTTTTCAGAAACCCAAGCGGCTGGCGTGCAACGTCGATACGCTGACCGACAAGTACGGCCAGTTCTATGCCCAGCCCTTCGAACGGGGTTTTGGCACCACCATCGGCAACGCCCTGCGCCGCGTGCTGCTCTCTTCCATCGAGGGCGCGGCCATCACGGCGGTGAAGATCGAGGGGGTCTTGCACGAGTTCTCCTCCATCCCCGGCGTGGTGGAAGACGCCACCGACATCATCCTGAACTTGAAACAGATTCCCCTCAAGATGAACGTCGACGGCCCCAAGACCCTCACCCTGCAGGTGGACCGGCCGGGCGAAGTTACCTCGCGCAACATCCAGGAAGACCCTGACGTCGAAATCCTCGACAAGGACGTCTACCTGGCCACGGTGAGCGAGGGCGGCACGCTCTCCATCGAGATGCGCATCCGTCCCGGGCGCGGCTACGTCACCGCCGAGAAGAACCTCGACGAGGACCTGCCCATCGGCTACATCCCGCTCGTTTCCGCCCACTCGCCCATCCGCAAGGTCAACTACAGGGTGGAAGCGGCGCGCCTCGGCCAGGTGACCGACTACGACAAGCTCACCCTGGACGTCTGGACCAACGGCGCCGTCTCTCCCCAGGACGCCGTGGGCCTAGCCGCCAAGCTGCTCAAGGACCACATGACCATCTTCATCAACTTCGAGGAGGCGCCGGAAGCCGAAGCGGTGCGCCCCGAGAAGCTGTCGGTGGTCCACAACGAAAACCTGGACCGCTCGGTGGAGGAGCTGGAGCTTTCCGTGCGCTCCTACAACTGCCTGAAGAACGCCAACATCACAACCATCCGCGAGCTGGTGCAGAAGACCGAGCAGGACATGCTCAAGACCAAGAACTTCGGCCGCAAGTCGCTGAACGAAATCAAGGAGATCCTTTCCGCCATGGGGCTGAGCTTGGGCATGAAGTTCGACGAAAAGGGCAACCCCGTCATGCCCGTGGAAACGCCCCACTCGTAACCGGACCGGGAGAAAGTTCGCATGCGTCATCGTAACTACGGCAAGAAGCTGAGCAGAAACACTTCGCACCGGCGCGCCTTGCTGCGCAACCTGACCACTTCGGTCATCCTCGAGGAGCGCGTCGAGACCACGCTCCCCAAGGCCAAGGCCGTCAAGCCCTGGGTGGAGCGCGTCATCACCCTGGGCAAGCGCGGCGACGCGCACGCGCGCCAGCTGGCGGCGGGATTCTTCCTTCCCGGCAGCAAGGTGGTGGACGGCAAGCGCACTTCGGCCGTGCAGAAGCTCTTTGATGACGTGGCCAAGCGCTACGCCACCCGCCCGGGCGGCTACACGCGCATCGTACGCACGGGATGGCGCAAGGGTGACGGAGCCGAGACTGCGGTGCTCGAGTTGCTCGACACCCGCGTGCTCGAGCGGCGCGCCGAGATCCGCG
>JBJKQV010000033.1:0-6437 GCA_046704985.1 Terriglobia bacterium | reverse complement strand
GGAGGGTCGAGAAAAACCACTTGGAAGCACTCGCCATCCTTCTCCAGCCGCTCGAGCGCCGTGAGCACCGGGCGCGTCACCACCAGGAAGCCCGATTCGATGCCCAGGTCGCGGAGGTTTTCGCGGATGAGCGCGGCGGCGGGACGGTGATGCTCGAGGAAGACCACGTCGCGGGCGCCGCGGCTGAGCGCCTCCAAACCCACCGCACCCGTACCCGCGTAAGCGTCCAGAAAACTTGCCCCCGCCACCCCCGGCCCCAGCACGTCGAACAGCGTCTCACGCAACTGGTCGGAGGTGGGGCGCAGGTTTCCGCCCCGCAAGGTCTTCAGGCGCCGCCCGCGATATGTGCCGGCAATAATCCTCATCTCGAAAATTGCTTCATTGACTCATCGAATCATCGGCTCATGGAGAACTTGCACCCTGACGTTATCCCACTGTTCGCCGCATCGCTGCAACGTGGCCCATGGGGCTGCGCAGTCTGCAGCCCGGTTCGCGAACGGCGTGATGGGGCAAGGAAACAATGGTGCAACGGAACAATCGTTCAATCTTCAATTACGCGACTCCCGCCAGTCCATAGCGCCGCGGCCACTCGCGGCGCAGAAACTCCACGTAAGCGTCGAACTCCGGGCGCGATTCGGGCCGCTCGACGAATTCGGAGGCCTCGCGCTTGGCCCATTCGAGAATCTCCTCATCGCGCAGCAGGTGGGCGATGCGGAAGGTGGGGATGCCCCACTGCCGGGTTCCGAAAAATTCGCCGGGGCCGCGCAGTTTGAGATCGATTTCGGCGATGCGAAAACCGTCGGTGGTTTCAGCCATGGTGCGCAGGCGCTCCTCGGCAATCTCGTTGGGCGCTTCGCCCGCCAGCAGCAGGCAATGCGAGCGCACGCTTCCCCGCCCGATGCGCCCGCGCAGCTGGTGAAGCTGCGCCAGGCCGAAGCGGTCGGCGTGCTCGACGAGCATCACGGTGGCATTGGGCACGTCCACGCCCACCTCGATGACGGTGGTGGAAACCAGAATCTGCGCGCGCCCCTGCTTGAAGTCGTGCATGACGCCTTCCTTTTGGTCGCTGGGCAGGCGGCCGTGCAGCAACGCCACGCGGAATTCCGGAAAGACCACGCGCGAGAGGTGCTCGTACATGCGCACGGCGGTACGCAGGTCGGGCGTGGAGGATTCTTCGATGACCGGATAGACAACGTAGGCCTGCTCGCCGCGCCGCACCTTCTCGCGGATGAACTCGTAGGCCTCCACGCGTTCGCGCTCGGCGATCACGCGCGTCGCGATGGGCGAGCGGCGGGGCGGCAGCTCGTCGAGCACCGAGAAGTCGAGGTCGCCGTAAAGGGTCAGCGCCAGGGTGCGGGGAATAGGCGTGGCGGTCATCACCAGCACGTCGGGAGCAGTACCCTTGCGAATCAGCCGGTAGCGCTGCATCACTCCGAAGCGGTGCTGCTCGTCCACCACCACCAGCCCCAGGCGGGCAAAATCCACGTCACTTTCGATCAGGGCGTGAGTCCCCACCACCAGTTGCGCCGTGCCGTCGGCGATGCGGCGCTTGAGCTCCCTTTTTTCCGCCGCCTTCCGGGCGCTGATCAGCAGGTCCACGTCGTAAGGCAGGGGCGCGAGCAGGTCCTTGATGTAGAGGTAGTGCTGGGTGGCGAGGATTTCGGTGGGGGCCATGAGCGCCACCTGGTAGCCGTTCTCAAGCGCCACCAGCGCCGCCTGCACGGCCACGATGGTTTTGCCCGCGCCCACGTCGCCTTGCAAAAGGCGGTTCATGGGGCGCGGGGCGCGCATGTCGTCCACGATTTCTTTCAGCACGCGCTTCTGCGCGGCGGTGGGGTGGAAGGGCAGAATCTTCTTGATGGCCTCGCGCACGCCCGGACGTACCTGAAACCCGATGCCGGGCGCGGCCTTGGTCTTGCGCCGTCGCAGCGACAGCCCGGCGCCGACGTGGAAAAATTCTTCAAAGATCAGGCGCACCTGGGCGGGGGTGCGGAAGCGCGCCAACTCCTCAATCCGGCCCGCGTCCTCGGGGAAATGGGTTCCGCGCAGCGCCGGGGCGCAGTCCATCAGATTATTGCGCCGGCGGACGGAGGCGGGGAGGGGGTCGGGAATCTGCTCGCCCAGCGCTTCGAGGGCGCCGGCGATCAGCCGTCGCAGCACGCGCGGCCCCAGCACTCCCAGCGATTCGTAAATGGGCACCACGCGGGCGACGTCGAGCGAGTCGGCGCCGCCCGACTCGTTCACGATCTCGAACTGCGGCTGGATGATCAGCAGGTTGCCGGTGCCGAAGCGGTCGCGCTCCACCTTGCCGTAAAAGAAGACGCGCTGCCCGGGGCGAAAAACCTTTTGCCTTTCCAGGTACACGGCGTTAAACCATTTGCAGCGCAGCAGGCCGGTCGGGTCGGCGGCGGCGAGGTCGAAGATGAACTTGCCGCGCCGCGTGCGCGTCAGGCCGCAGGTGAGCACCTTGGCTTCGACCGTCACGCTCTGGCCGGGGATGAGGTCGCGAATGCGCACCAGGCGGCTGCGGTCTTCGTAGCGGAAAGGGGCGTAGTAAAGCAGGTCCTGAACGGTGAAGATGCCCTTGGAGGCCAGCACCTCGGCACGCGCCGGGCCGACCCCTTTCAGGTATTTCACCTCCGACGACGCGCTGAGCCTGGGAAAGGGCATGAGAGTCGCCCCTATCATACCGTAGGCGGGCGATGAATCCGAATACGCGTCAGCCTGTAGCGCGGCTCTGTGAGCCGCGAGCTTTCGCCGGGGGTCCATTTCCAAGAAAAGAAGCGGCCATGAAATTCGACACCAAACGCTATTTCCGCTACCTGATCATCGTCATCATCGGCAACGGGCTCTATTTTCTTTCCATGCCCCACCTTCCCCCCGCCGCCCGCCACCAGCGATTCCAACTCGACCTGGGAACGGTGGTGGACTTCTGGTTTTGCCTGATGGTTTACGGGATCTTCGAGCTGGTGCGGTTTCTGCTTAATCGCAAGAAGAATCCTCGCTCCCGTCCTTGAGCGCTCCCGCCGCGCGCCAGGGCCGGTTTATTCCCCTCATAAATATTTGTTCTTTGGCAAAATCGCCGCCGGGCGATAAACTTGCATCTTAGTTGAAGCAGGAGGAATTTGATGAACCTCAAAGATGCCGTCGGTGAAACTGCCGGAAAAATCTGGGAAACGCTCTCCGCCCAGGGGCCGCTCACGGTGGCGCAGCTCAAGAAGAAAGTGGACGGCAAAACGGATCTGGTGAATTTCGCGCTGGGCTGGCTGGCGCGCGAAGACAAGATTGAGATCGTTCCCGAGAAGAAAACCTTCCGCGTGCAGTTGCGCTAGGCCGCGGGGGAAGTACCCCTCCCTCGATTGCGCACCGCTTCATTCCGTGGTGACCACGCCCCGGAAAGCCGGGACGAAGTCGTCGACGGAAAGCTCGAAGATGCCGTTGGGGGTGGGTCCCTGCCCCCAGGGATTGCGCAGGCGTACGCGGTCCGTCCCCGAGTCAAATCCCAGAACCGTGTAGCAGTGCGCGTTGACGTACCAGCGGCCGACGCCCGCAGGAAGCGGCTGGTGCTTGGCGATGCGTTGCCAGTAGGTGCTGCCGCCCGTGCAGGCGACGGCGGGACGATGCTGGGAGGTGACTTGCTCGAGCGCCGCCGCGGCTTCCGTCGGGGACTCGTTCACCATTAGACGCGAACTGCCCGCCAGCGCTTTCATCACCCGCCCGCCCAAGCCGCCGTGCCCGACCGCGCGATAGGCGCCGAACAGCTCGCCGTTTTCCTTGACCGTCTCCACCAGAGAATTGAACAGCGGGCCTTCCTCGATCAGGCCGGTCAGCGCGCTCTTGACCGAGTCGGGAACCGGGACCTCGCTCATCTGGCTCTTCAGCTTGGCGGTCAGCGTGGCGCGGTCCAAATCCCCTGAGGAACTGACCTGGGCACGAATCGCCCGGTCGTAGGCAAGCAGCAACGCGTCGTTCGAACGCAGAAAGTCTTCGGCGTATTGCTTGGCGAGCGGAAACATGTCGCTCTTCTCGACCGATTCGATGAGCGCCTGGCGCAGCACGCGCTGCGCGTAGGCTCGAAACAGCACCGCCACCCAGAGGCCGTCCGACAGGTCGTAGCCGCTGTGGCGCGCATAGAGGATGTCCTGCGGATACGCGGCCTCCTTGCTGCCGTCGGCAAAGCGAACCGTGTAGCTGCCGTCGGAGTTGACCTCAATCATCTTGCGGATGGCCGCGGGCTCATCAGCCGCCAGCGCCGCCACCACGGAATGGAAATAGCAGCTTCCCAAACCGCCTTGCCGGACTGCTTGCGGGGTGATGCCGCCGGGTGGGTAGAGCGGCGTCTTGTCCTGCCCGCGCGCGCAGAGGGGCAAAGCCATGCCGGCGGTCAGGAAGACCGTTAACCACAACCACCGCGCGCGCTGGAAAAGAAATTTCACGCCGCCAGCCTAGCGCGCCCGCGGCGGGCAGTCAAATGGTTCATCAGCCGACCACCAACGGCGAACTTCACGTTGTAGAAAAGTGCGAAGGCGCGTACTCTACCCTCAGGTTGCGCAAGAACTTGAACGCGCCAGCCGAGGAGGCGCGATGCGCCGATTCAGGATCACTCGGCTTGTCCTCGTCGTGCTCCTCACGCTAGCCCCTGCGCTCGCGATGCCGCGGGTAGCCCCGCAGGCTACCGGCGAGGAAACGGTTTACATTACCAAAGCAGGCAAGAGATACCACCTTCAGGATTGCCCCACCTTGAGGCACTCCGTCAAGATACCGATTAAGCTTAAGGATGCGGTCAAGGCCGGCTACACGCCATGCAGGGTCTGTCACCCCCCTGCACTACCCGAAGGGCAGCATTAACCCGCGAGCCCTTTCCACCCTGGCCGTGATTTTTTTGTGGGGGCGGGCTTGAAAACCTGCCCCTAGCCTCTGGAACCGCAACGCTGGAGTGCGGAGTCACCGTGAAACCGTGGTAGGGGCGCACAGCGGTGCGCCCCTACGGTCTGGGACCGGAACGCGGCGCTCGGCGCCGCGTTCCTAGGCGCGCAAAGCCTAGCCTTCGCCCTTCTCGATGGGAGCGTCCACGAGACTTCCCCACTCGGTCCAACTGCCGTCGTAGTTGCGGACCTTCTCGAAGCCGAGCAGGTACTTGAGCACGAACCAGCTGTGGGAGCTGCGCTCGCCGATGCGGCAATAGGTGATCACTTCCCTGTCGCCGCCGACGCCGCGCGCGGCGTAGAGCTGCGCCAGCTCGTCGTAGGACTTGAAGGTGCCGTCGTCGTTGGCGGCCTTGTTCCAGGGAATGCTGACCGCGCCGGGAATGTGTCCACCACGCTGCGCGGTTTCGGTCATGCCCGGCGGGGCAATCACCTTGCCGGTGAATTCGTCCGGCGTGCGGACGTCCACCAGGGTGCGGGTGCGGCTGTCGAGGGTCTCAAAAATCCGCTCGCGGCGGGCGCGCAGACTTTCGTCGGGGGCGGCGGGACGGTAAGCGGCGGCGGGAAACTTGGGGATCTCAACGGTAAAGGGGCGCTTCTCCAGCTCCCACTTCTTTCGTCCGCCGTTCATCAAGCGCACATCGCGGTGGCCGAAATACTTGAGCTGCCAGAAGGCGTAGGCCGCGAACCAATTGTTATTGTCGCCATAGAGCACCACCGTGGTGTCGTTGGCGATTCCCGAACCGCCCAGCAGCTCACCGATCTGCTTGCCGCCCAACAAATCGCGCCGCACATTGTCTTGAAGTTGGGTCGTCCAGTTCCAGGCCACGGCGTTCTTGATGTGGCCCTTTTCGTAGGCGGTGGTGTGGACGTCCACTTCCACCAGCCGCACCTTGGGATCGTCGGTGTGCTGCGCAACCCAGTTGGTGCTTACCAGAACCTCTGGATGCTTGTACTCAGCCATGACGGGCAAATCCTCCTTGCAGTGCTCTCAGACACAGGAAAAGAGCGTTAGGCGTGGCTGCAACAGGGCCTGGGAGCCGCTGGAAGCTCCCTGCGGAACCTGGCACAAAGATGACTTACAATGCGCCACATGAGGCATAAGTACCACGAAAACCTATGAAAACACAAGCCTAAACGGCCACTGACGAGCCGAGAACACCAGGGTTGGGCTGTGGAAATCTGTGCTCTCAGCAGGACAATATTAACGCTAAGTCCGGGCTGAGCCGCTGGTTAGGAGATCGCGATTTGACTAAGCAAGGTCAAAGCTGATATAAGTTACAATGTCACGGTCAAAGGGCCCGGGAAGAGGCACCCGACAAAAAGCGCAACATACTGATTTACTTGGCTTTACTCCCTATTGGCAGAGGTGGTTGGATGCACGCTTCGTCTAGTCGTTCTAAGCTCCACCGAACAGCTCGAAGTAACTCACGCAAAAGGACTTCGCGGCGGCACGAGCGCAACCGCCCGCGTGCCGCGCGCAAGCCAACCCGGCGGAGGTCACGTCACGTC
>JBJKQV010000032.1:0-11418 GCA_046704985.1 Terriglobia bacterium | reverse complement strand
GCCGGGGGTAAAACCCCTGGAAGCCGGAAAGAAACTAATTGAATTGAATCTTTTTGCGCCGCGTTCCTAACTGCTCAACTGCTTCTGCACGCGCTCGTCTTTTTCGGTCACGGCCTGGGCGAGGCGTTTTTTGTGTTCGAGGAGTTGGGCGGCGAGTTTGGAGTCGGAGGTGGCGATGATTTCCGCCGCCAGGATGGCGGCGTTGACGGCGCCGGCTTTGCCGATGGCCGTGCAAGCGACCGGGACGCCGCTCGGCATCTGCACGATGGAGAGGAGCGAATCGAGTCCCGCCAGGGTGGTAGTGGCCATAGGCACGCCGATCACCGGCAGGGTGGTTTCGGCGGCGATCACGCCACCCAGGTGAGCGGCGCCGCCCGCCGCCACGATAATCACCTTCAGCCCGCGTTCGACGGCCGTGCGCGCGTACTCGCTGGTACGCGCCGGCGAGCGGTGAGCGGAAATCACCCGCACCTCGCAGGGCACCGAAAACTTCTTCAGGGTTTCCACCGCCGCCGTCATCACCGGCAAGTCGGTGTCGCTGCCCATCACGATGCCTACCAACGGGTTGGTCTTTGCGGCCATGCTCTCTCCTGGGAGGCGGGGCGCCCGGGCCCCGCGCGGGCGTGAAGTTATCGGCTCGCCGAATCGGGCTGGCGGCGGCCGCGCCGCGGGGTAGGCGTCTCGCCGGGAGTCACCGGCGGCCGCCGGACGCCCTTGGCGCCGATATCACGGCGGTAATGCATCCCCTCGAAATGAATCTTTCCTACCGCCGCGTAGGCGCGCTCGATGGATGCGGGGAGGCTCTCGGCCGTCGCCGTCACCCCCAGCACCCGCCCGCCGCTGTTGTAAAGCTTCAGGTCGCGGAACTCGGTGCCGGCGTGGAAAACCTTGACGCCCGCCAGCGATTCAGCCTCTTTGAGCCCGCTCACCTCTTTGCCGGTCTGGGGCTTGCCCGGATAGCCGGCCGAAGTCAGCACCACGCACACCGCCGGGTTGGGGCTCCAGTGGGCTTCCAGGCTCGCCAGGCGGCGCTCGTGAAGCGCCACCAGCAACTCGCCCAGGTCGGAGCGCAGGCGCATCATGGTGGGCTGAGTCTCCGGGTCGCCCAGGCGCGCGTTGTACTCCAGAACCTTGGGACCCTCGGAGGTCAGCATCAGCCCGCAGTAAAGGAAGCCGCGGTAAGGGGTGCCTTCGGCGGCCATGCCCGCCACCGTGGGCAGCACAATGCTGCGCATGATTTCGGCGCTCTGCGCCTCGCTGAGGATGGAGTCATCGCTATAGGCGCCCATGCCGCCGGTGTTGGGGCCCTGGTCGCCGTCGAAGACCGCCTTATGGTCCTGGGTGGGAGGCAGAGGAACGACGGAGGTTCCGTCGGTGAGCACGATGAAGGACATCTCCTCGCCGACCAGGCACTCTTCCAGCACCACGCGCTCGCCCGCCGCCCCGCGCTCCTGCCGGCGCATGAAACGGTCCAGGGTCTCCTCGGCTTCCTCGCGCGTGTGCGCCACCACCACGCCCTTGCCCGCCGCCAGCCCGTCGGCCTTCACCACCACGGGAAGACGAAATTCGTTCAGGGCGCGCCGGGCGGTCTCAAAGCTCTCGGCCACGGCAAAACGCGCGGTGGGAATAGCGTGGCGCTGCATGAACTGCTTGGCGAAGATCTTGCTCCCCTCCAGGCGGGCGGCAGCGCGCAGCGGCCCGATGATGGCCAGGCCGGCGCTCTCGAAGGCGTCCACCACCCCCGCCACCAGCGGCGCTTCCGGGCCCACCACCGTGAGGTTGGCCTTCACCTGTTGCGCCACTTCCACCAGCGCCCGCGGGTCGGCGATGTCCGCCGCCAGGCACTCGGCTTCCTGCGAGATGCCGGGATTGCCGGGAACGCAATAGACGTCATCGCTGAGCTGGCTCTCGCGCAGCGTCCAAACCAGGGCGTGTTCGCGCCCTCCCGAACCTATGACCAAAATATTCATCGGGCGGTACACTATCGGCAGTCACTGCCTTTTGTCAATCCACCAAAAGACCCAGGCCGTCCGGCCAGGTCCCCCCGGGGGGCCAGGATGGGTTTGTAATCCTCGCCCTCCCGAGGTATGTTATTGAAGACTCGGAGATTCCGCGGGAGCGGGCCAACTTTTCTAACAGCCAAAGGATCCTCACGTCCGTTCTATATTTCGGGAGGCGGCCGGGTCACGACCGCCCGCCGGCCCGGCAGAAACGACAAGGAGCGAGGAACATGGACGAGTTCACAGGGGTCCGCCGCAGTGAGCGGGTGACGGTGGAGCTGCCCATCGAGGTTTCGGGCACCGACCTGAACACGGGCTTTTTCGTCGAAAAATCACTCACCGTGCAGGTGAGCCTTCACGGCGCCAAGATCGCCCTCCGCCACAGCCTGGCGCCGCACGAGGAAGTGTCCATCCGCTGCCTGGAAACCGGGCAGGAAGCGGACGCGCGCATCATCGGCCTGCTGGGCAAGGCGCCGCGCGGGCACTACTACGGAGTAGCCTTCCTGCGCGATGACGTGAACGTGTGGGGGATCGGATTTCCGCCTCCCGCCGAGGGCGAGCACGCGGCAGGGCGCATAGTGCTGGAGTGCCGGCACTGCCGCTTACGGGAGATCGTCCACCTGGACCCTTTTGAAGTGGAAGTGCTGGAAGCCAACCAGGCGCTCAACCGCATGTGCCAGCGCTGCGGCGACCTGACGAACTGGAAGAAGTCCTTCCTGGAAGAGGCCCCGGCTCCCCAGGCGCCGCGCCAGGAGCGGCGGCGCGAGCCGCGGCGCGGGCTGGGCATCCAGGCCTGCGTGCGCAGCCGCGAGTTCGGCATGGACGTGGCGATGACGCGCGACATCTCGCGCGGCGGCCTGTGCTTTGAGAGCCGCAGGAATTACATGGCGGGCTGGACGGTGGAAGTGGCGGTGCCCTTCACCGAGCGGGGCGGCAATATTTTCCTCGCCGCGCGCATCGCACGCGCGCAGCCTGGTTCCAAGGGCATCAAGCAATACGGGGTCGCGTACCTGCACCCCGCCCGGCCGGCCCAGCCCCACGCCTACTCCGGCACCGCCGCCGCACCCTGAGCGCCGCCCCGCCTTACAGCCCCGCGCGCCGGCGGCAAGCGTCGCAGAAGTGCGCGGACTTCAAATCCACCCACTCGACGGCGTGCGAGGGCGCCATCACGCACGCGTAATCGTCGCAATGGCGCAACTGCATGGTATGGCCAAGCTCGTGCACCGCTTCCTTTAATAACCGCGTGCGCAGCAACTCCCGGTCGGGCGGAAGTCCGTAGAATTCCTGGCGCAGCCGGCAGGTGGAAACCACCGCGCCCGGGCCCTCCATCTGCGCCTCGCCGAAAACGAAGGTGAGGGTGGGCACGTAAAGATCAAGCGGGGTAACGCCCAGCAGCCGCCAGGTCTGCGGAAGGCGCAGCGCCTCCAGGCGCGCCAGAAATTCCGTGGAGTGATACTGGCGGCGCTCCGGATGGAGGGCTGGCTGCGGGTCGAGGGGGAGTTTGAGAATCTCGCAGGGGAGGCGGAATTCCGCCCCCAATCCCCAGGCCAGCCCCGCCAGCAGACCCTCCTCCAGACCTCCGATGGGAACCAGCCGGATGAGGTTCATGAGTTTTCCGCGGCGCCCTTCTTCCACCCGTACTTCTTGAGGCGGTTGTGCAGGGTGACGCGGTCGATGTCCAATCGCTCGGCGGCGCGCGTCTGGTTGCCGCCGCACTCTTCGAGCACGCGCAGGATGTGGACGCGCTCGACGTCCTCCAGGGTGGCGGCGGGAAGCTCGGCGGCGGGAGGCGGGGCCTGTAAGGTGAAGTCCTGTTCGCCGATCTCCGGCTCGTGCGCCACCACCAGGGCGCGCTCTACGGCGTTTTCGAGCTCGCGGACGTTCCCCGGCCACGGGTAGCGCTGCAGCAGGCGCATGGCGGCAGGAGCCACGCGCACGATGCGCTTGTTCATGGCCAGCGAAAACTTGCGCACGAAGTGGTCCACCAGCATGGGGATGACTTCGCGGCGCTCGCGCAGCGGCGGCACTTCGATGCCGAAAACGTTCAGGCGGTAGAAAAGGTCGGGGCGGAACTTTCCTTCCTCGATCAGCGCGTTGAGGTTCTTGTTGGTGGCGGCGATGGCGCGGAAATCCACGTGCAAAGGCTCGGTCCCGCCTACCCGCGTGATCTCGTGCTCCTGCAAAACCCGCAGCAGGTCGGTCTGCGTCTTCAGGCTGATGTCGCCGACCTCGTCGAGAAAAACCGTGCCCCCTTCGGCGATTTCGAAGTTGCCTTTCTTGCGGTACTGGGCGCCGGTGAAGGCGCCTTTCTCGTGCCCGAAGAGCTCGCTTTCGAGCAGCGTCTCGGTGAGCGCGCCGCAGTGGATGACCACCAGGGGGTTGAAGCGCCGGGGACTGGCGGCGTGCAGGGCGCGCGCCACCAGTTCTTTGCCCGTGCCGCTCTCGCCGGTGATGAGCACCGTGGCTTCGGTGGGGCCCACGGTCTGAATGGCGTCGAAGATGCGCCGCATGGCAGCGCTCTGCCCCACCAGCTCGGGAGGCGGGGCGGCGCTGGCCACCGCCTGCCGCAGGCGCAGGTTCTCTTCCACCGCGCGCCGGTGGCCGAGGGCGTTGCGCACCGTGTGGGCGATGTCGTCGGGATCAAACGGCTTGGTCACGTAATCGTAGGCGCCGTTCTTGAGCGCCGCCACCGCCGTCTCCACCGACGCGTAGCCGGTCATGATCACCACCACCAGCTGGGGGTTGATCTCGCGCAGGCGGCGCTGTAGCTCGATGCCGTCCGTGCCCGGCATCTTGATGTCCACCAGCGCCAGGTCCCAGCGCCCCTCCGAGAGGCGGCGCAGCGCCTCGCTGGCGCTTTCGGCGGCGCCCACTTCGTAGCCTTCCTCGGCAAACCACTTGCTCAGCGAGTCGCGGACCACCGGCTCGTCATCCACAATCAGCAATCGGCCTTTTTCGCTCACGATTCCTCACCTCCCGGATAAGGGCGCCTGGGAACGCCGCCCGACTGGACCGCACCAGCGCGCACCGGCAGCGTAATGGTGAACGTGGTTCCCCGGCCGGGTTCCGATACCGCCTCGATGCGCCCCTGGTGGCGCTCGATGATGCCGCGGCTGATGGCCAGCCCCAGCCCCAACCCGTGGGTGTGCTCGCGGGTGGTGAAAAAGGGCTCGAACAGTTGCGGCAGCACTTCGGCGGGAATGCCCACCCCGTCGTCGGCCACTTCCAGTTGCACTTCCTCGCCGGAGGCCAGGACCTGGCTGCGCAGGCGGAGGTTCCCGCCGTGCGGCATGGCTTCGATGGAATTCATCATCAGCGCCAGCAGCACTTGCTCGATGTGCGCGGCGTCGCAAAAGACGGTGGGCAGGTCGGGGGCCAGGGCGAGCTGCAACTGGATGCCCGCCAGGTCGAGCTGGTGGCGCACCAGGCGCACGGCGCGCTCCACCACCCCGTTCAGGTCGCTGGGTTCGGGGTTCATGGGAGCGGTACGCGCAAAGGTGAGCAGGTTCTTGACGATCTCCCCGCAGCGCCGGCTCTCCGTCTCGATCAGCTCGATGGAGCCGCGCACCTGATCCAGCTTCTCTCCCTCGCAGCCGATCATCCACTTGCGCAGGAGCTTGGCGTAAGTGAGGATGCCGGTCAGAGGGTTGTTGATCTCGTGCGCGACGATGGCCGCCAGCTTGCCGATGGAGGCCATCTTCTCGGCTTGCAGCATCTGGTCGTGGGCGCGGCTCAGCTCGCGGGTCTTCTGCTCGACGCGCGACTCCAGCTCGCGCGCCGCCTCGATAACCTCTTCGCGCGCCTCGCGCAACTGCCGGCTCATGGTGTTGAACGAGGTCGCCAGCTCCCCCAGCTCGTCGCGCGAGCGCACCGGAATCTGGTACCCCAGGGCGCCCGAAGCCAGCCGCTCGGTGCCTACCTCCAGCACCTTCAGCGGCCCGTACACCACCCGCCAGATGAACAGCCCGCTGAGCAGACAGATCAGCACCACGGCCAGCAGCATGTACACGAACATGTGGCGGCTGCTCTCCGCCAGCCCCACGTCGGCGCCTGCCAGCGAAAGGTTGGTGTCCAGCACCCCCAGGATCTGCTGGCTGGCGGGATGAGCGTGGCAGGCGGCGTTCGAACAGGCCGCGGAGTTCTCAATGGGGTTGATGATCCCCAACACCCGCTCGCCGCTCGCCAGGCGGTAGATGCGGAAACGGTCGGGACGGTTCAGCCGCACCAGGGGCTGGGCGCGCGCGTGACAGCCGTAACAGGCTTCCGCGTTCTTGTTGACCACCGTGTTGATCTCGTTGCGGTCGGTCGAGTAACTGATGCGCCCTTCCTGGTTGAACACCCGGATGCGCACCATACCCGGCTCGTGGGCAATCGCCTCTACCAGGTAGTGCAGCCCCTGGCGATCGTTGTGAAGCATGTAGTAGGAAGTGCTGCGTTTGATGACGTCGCTGACCCGCTCGGCGCTGGCCAGGGTGGCGGTCTCCAGGTGCTGGCGGTGCAGGCGCACGGTCAGGTAGCCGTAGAGGCCGAAGATCGCCACCAGCGCCGCCACCAGCAACACGATCAGCTTGGCGCTCAGGCTGCGCGTGAAGCGCCCCCAGCGCCGGGCCGCAGCAAGTGCGAATTCAGGTGCGCGCATGGCTCTACCCGCCCGCTCACTTGTTCGGCACTCCGGTCTCTTGATGGTCTGAGACCAAATGTCCGGTTTGCGACCTCCTAGCCCATTGCATCCCGGCTCTCTCCTTGGACCGAGTGCCTAGCGGCTAGTTGTCATTACTGACCGACTACCTACAATCAACTGACGTGTGGGCAATTCACCTGCCACGGGTTAGCGTGATGTTGAAAATATCAGCGCGTGTAAATGGCAGTTGTGATGCAAACTTAACCACCCGTGTTTCAGGGGCCTGGAAACATGGACAACTTCTCCATAACTGCTGAGAACTTCAACGCAACCCTTGTGTGTGCTGCCCCAAAAAAGAACCGGCGGCCCTTTGCAAGGACCGCCGGAGACACGCGCAGCAGCATTTTCCGAAGCGACTCTATGTCAGGAAAAACTCGCGAGTGATCTTTCCCCAGTCGGCGTCGGGAAGTTGCTCGGTCAGGTTATCAACCGCCAAGCCGCCGTCCTGGGCCACCGCTCCGGCCAGAGCCGGCAGGCGGGCGCGCAAACGCTCCGCCGCCTCTTCCATCCACCGGCGCGCCAGCTCGCCGCTCAACAGGTTGCGGAAAACCGTGGGGGCATCGGGCGCCTGCACGCTGATCAGCCAACCCTCGCCGTAAGGGTCGCGCAAGGCCAGCGCCGGGTCCCGACGGACCCTCTCGTTGACGTCGGCGATGACGCCTTCGACCGGCGAAACCACTTTCGTCTCCACGCCGTCGCGGAAGATTCCGGCCAGCGCCTGCCCCTGGCGGATCCAGCGGCCGCGCGCCGGCAGCACCACCTTCTCAACTTTACCCAGCAGACGCGCGCCGAAATCGTCCAATCCCACGCGCACCATCTGCGGGCTCTCCGCGAGCGCCCAGGTGTGCCCGGGGTGATAGAGCAAGTGCTCGGGCAGGCGGAAGCCCGCCACCCATTCCGGCAGCCGCCTGACGACGGGCGCGGCCTCGCGCTTAACCTCCACCACCGGCTGCACACCCCGGCGCCGTCTGCGCACGTATTCCACGCTCAAGACGATGATGAACATGGCCAGAACCAGTAGCGCGGTCATAAAGCACCTCCTCCTCAGGCCTTCAAACCCCACTCCCAAACACTCCTGAAGGCAAGCTCCATTCCATTCCACCAAAAGACGCCCAAGTGGTAGTCGGCCGCTTCGACCTCCTTGATTCCAGAGGAATTATCTGATGCCTGAGAAAGGGGTTAGGCGGCCGCAATGGATGGAGAACTTCAGCTCTGTGATGAGAATCTCATCTCGCTGTGCTGAACCTGTCAGCCAGAACGGCTGAAACATGATGAGCCGCTTGGGTTTACCTAGAAAATCCAGGGCGCTAAGAAAATCAGCATCTCGCGATGAGAAGTTCATCGAATCTGGAGCGCCATGTCCGCGCATCGCTCCCTCCCAGCCGATTATTTCTGCACCTTCCAACTTGTAGGCAATTGGCCTCGCAAGCTGCTAAAATGCGGTTTTGCAGACAATCCAGGCCACGCCATGAACTCCTTCACAGAAAAGTACGAAGTGGTGGTTGTGGGCGCCGGGCACGCGGGTGTGGAAGCGGCAGTGGCGGCAGCGCGCATGGGATTGAAGACAGCGCTCTGCACTCTCAACCTGGACCTGATCTGCCAGATGTCGTGCAACCCGGCCGTAGGAGGCATCGCCAAGGGGCACCTGGTGCGGGAAGTGGACGCGCTGGGAGGCGTGATGGGCGAGGTGATTGATGCGGTGGGCATCCAGTTCCGTCTGCTCAACACCAGCCGCGGCCCGGCCGTCTGGTCGCCGCGCGCCCAGGCCGACAAGAAGCAGTACCGCGGGCGCATGCGCCAGGTGCTGGAGGGGGAGCCCAACCTGCGCATCAAGCAGGCCGAGGTCGTGGACCTGGTGCTGGAAGATCTCGCCGGCGCCGACTCACCCCAGGGCAAGGCGCAGCGCCGCGTGCGCGGCGTGCGCTTGCGCGACGGGCGCACGGTGGAAGCGGCGGCACTGGTCATCACCACCGGAACGTTTTTGAACGGCCTCATCCACTGCGGCGAGGAGCGTTATCCGGCGGGGCGCTCGGGCGAGCCGCCGGCGGTGATGCTGGGCGAAGCGTTGAAGAAGCTGGGCCTGGAGGTGGGGCGGCTGAAGACCGGAACGCCGCCGCGCCTGGACGCGCGCACCCTGGACTTTTCCAAGTTCCGCGAGCAGCCCGGCGACCCGGTGCCCACCCCCTTCAGTTTCCGCACGCGCTCGATCACCCAGCCGCAGACCGCCTGCTGGATCGCCTACACCAACGCCCAAACGCACCGCGCCATCCGCGAGAACTTGGGGCGCTCGCCGCTCTATTCCGGCCGGATTCAAAGCGTCGGCCCGCGCTACTGCCCTTCGCTCGAAGACAAGATCGTCAAGTTCCCCGACAAGGCGCAGCACCAGCTTTTTCTCGAGCCCGAGGGGCTGGACACGCACGAGATCTACGTCAACGGCAAGTCCACCTCCATGCCCATTGACGTGCAGTGGGCGATGGTGCGGTCGATCCCGGGGCTGGAGCGCGCCGACATGATGCGCCCCGGCTACGCGATCGAGTACGACATGATCCAGCCTACGGAGCTGACGCCGTGGCTGGAGACCAAGCGAATCGCCAACCTGTTTCTGGCCGGACAGATCAACGGCACCACGGGCTACGAGGAAGCGGCGTGCCAGGGGCTGATGGCGGGCATCAACGCCGGGCGGCGCCTGCAAGGGCGCGACCCGGTTACCGTCGAGCGCACGCGCGGCTACACGGGCATCCTGATCGACGACCTGGTGAGCAAGGGCGTGGACGAGCCCTACCGCATGTTCACCTCGCGCGCCGAGTTCCGCCTGCACCTGCGCATTGACAACGCCGACGAGCGCCTCACGCCGCTCGGTTACGAGGTGGGCACCGTCCGCGAGCGCGACTATCAAGCCTTCCTCGCCAAGCGCCGGCGCATCTCCGCCGCCTCCCGGTTCCTGCTCGAGTCGCGCCTGGAGCCCGGCTCGCGCGCCGGGCGAGAAATCTATTCCCGCCTGGGCCTGCTCTCAGGCAGCCAATTCACCGGCCCTTCTCCTCTCACCGGCGCGCAACTGCTCAAGCGCACGGAAGTGCGCATCGAAGACCTGATGGAGTGGATGAACGAAACCCTGTCGGCAACGGCGGCCGCTGACCGCCTGCCGGACGGCGAGCGCGCCGCCGCGGAAGGAGCGATTCGTCCGTCAGCCGACGGATCGCCCTTACTGAGCCGCGAAGAAGCGCGTCGCGTCGAAACGGATTTCAAGTACGAAGGCTACCTCGCCCAGCAGGAGCGCCAGATCGAGCTCATGAAGCGCGCCGAAGCGCGGCGCATTCCCGACGGGTTCGATTACCGCAAGGTTTCGGGGCTCTCGCGCGAGGTGCAGGAGAAGTTCACCAAGGTCCGGCCGCTCACCCTCGGCCAGGCGGCGCGCATTCCGGGTGTCACGCCCGCCGCCGTTTCGCTCGTCAACGTCTACATCGAAATCTTCCAGCGCCGCGCCGCCGGACAGCCTTCCGCCTGACACGACCCACGAGCAACTCCGCCGCCGGGCTCAGCGCTGCGGCTTCCACTTTTCGAAAAACGCCCGGACGGTTTCTGGTTGCAGGTGGCGCGCGTCCTGGAACTCGCCCTGCGCCTGAGCGTAAAGGAGCTTGCCGTGCTCGTCGAGCACCGCCAGCGCCGGGATGCCCTGCCGCAGGGGGACGCCGTAGCGCGCAGCGACGTCGAGGTTCTTGTCAAAGCGCCCCACGTCGATGTGCACGACGACGTAGTTGCGCGCGATGAGCGGCGCCAGACCGGGGCTGTGCATCTGTTCGTTCAAAACGTGGCAGTCGAAACACCAGTCGGCGCTGAAATCGAGGATGATGTGCTTGCCGGATTTCACCGTCTCGGCGACGGCGGCGCGGATCTGCTCGTCGGCCGTCTTGCCGGCGCGGGGCGCAGGCGCCGCCAGGGCCGCCGCGGCCAGGAGGGTCAGCAGTCCGGGCACAACTTTCGCTTGGCGTATCATGGAAGCAACTCCTCAGGAAGGCGGCGTGGCCGTATCTTGGGACGGCGGGCGGGGTTTGTCAAGGCGCCGGGCGCGCTGGTAGTGGGTCAATTTCAACCCAACATCTGAGCTTCTGCAATACAATCTACCGCCATGCGACAACATACATGGTGGGAGCTGCTTGCCTTAGCCTTGGGTGTGATCGGAGGTCTCAAAGCAATGGCTGACCTCTTCGATTACATCTATTTCCGTAAACCTAAAATATCTGGAAGGATTTTGGACGCACGAGTTCGCTCTATAGTTGCCCCCAAATCACGTAAACCTGCCATACCGTCCAGCGAAATATCTGCTGCTTTCGATTGCGAGTTGTTGTTGTTCGTGTCCGCAGTCAACCTACGTTCTCAGGCCACAACAGTTTCACAATGGGAGTTATTTGGCAAACGCAAGCGCCAAACACTCAGCGCAAGTATTCACAAGCCGCTTTCCGGGGATTCAGCTTGGTTGGGTATTAAGGGTTCTGCGGGAGAAGGGGCATATATAGGAGACGTTCGGCTGCGCTTCGACCAGAATATCGAGAATCGGGGGTGGTTGGGTTTCCGTTTTGAAGGAATACGAACACAAGAGATACTCAACGCGCCTTTGAAATTGGTGGCGATAGACTCTAGGCGCAGGAAACACGTTTTTGATTCCTACATCTTGAGAGCAGGGAATTCTACGCTACCCTTTTCAATGGCGAATCCAAAAACATAATTAGTTCTTCAACG
>JBJKQV010000031.1:0-17346 GCA_046704985.1 Terriglobia bacterium | reverse complement strand
TCGAGCGGCATCGGAGCCTGTTTTGCCCGCGCCCTGGCGGCTCGCAAGCGCCCCCTGATCCTGGTGGCGCGCTCTCGCAACAAGCTCCAGGACCTGGCCAAGGAGTTGCAGGACGCCCACGGAATCCGCGCCCAGGCGCTCGACTACGACCTAAGCGTCGCCGGCGCCGCCGCCGCCCTGGCCGACCAGGTGCGCGGCGAGTCGTGGGACGTGGACCTGCTCGTCAACAACGCCGGCTTCGGCGCGCGGGGCAATTTCTGGGAAGTCCCTCTGGATCGCCAGGTGCAGATGCTGCAGCTCAACGTGCGCACCGTGCTGGAGCTCACCCACCTGTTTCTGCCCGCCATGACGGGCCGCAAGCGCGGCGCCGTGATCAACGTCTCCTCCACAGCCAGCTTTCAACCCCTGGCCTTTACGGCCACCTACGCGGCCACCAAGGCCTTCGTCACCAGCTTTTCCATGGCCCTGGCCGAGGAACTGCGCCCTTACGGCGTGAAGGTGGTCACCCTGTGCCCCGGAGGCACGCGCACCAACTTCTTTGTGGCCGGCGACTACCGCCGGCACTCGCTGCCCGGAGGCTTGCAGGCGCCCGAGGCGGTAGTCAAAGCGGCGCTCAAAGCCCTGGACCGCAAGGGAGGATTGGTCGTCCCCCGCCTCATCAACAAGCTCACCATCGCCTCGCAGCGCCTGGTCTCGCGGCGGCGCGTGGCGCGCATCGCCGCCGACGTCTTTCGCCCCTGACCGCCGCAGACCCGCGCCGCGGGCGCAGGAAATCGAGCCCGCCGCGGGCGGACGCCCGCCAGCCGCTATTCAACGTCGATTCAAGAGAATTGGAGGAGGGGTAGCGCCGAGAGGGCTTTCAGCCGAGGGGTAGCGGGCCGCTCATCCCGCCGCCGACCCGCGCAGCAGGAAACCTTGAATGACCCCGCGCCACTTGCCCTGGGCTTCCAGGATGAGCTCGATAATCTCGCGCACCGCCCCCGCGCCCCCCGGGCGCTTGCTCACGTAGTGGACGTACCGCCGCAGCAATGGGTGGCCATCCGAGACCGTCGCCGCCAGCCCGCAGCGCTTCAACACAGGCAGGTCCACGATGTCATCGCCTACGTAACAGACCTCTTCGTCGCGCAGGCCGGAGGCGCGCAGGATCTTCTCGTAGGGCCCCACCTTTTCGGCGGCCGCCTCCTGGATGAAGTGGATGCCCAGCTCCTGGGCGCGGTGCTCGACAACCGGGGAGGCGCGGCCCGACAGGATGCCGGTTTTCAGGCCCGCTTCATGGGCGCAGCGAATCCCCAGCCCGTCGCGGGAGTGGAAACCCTTGGTCTCGACGAAGCCCCCGCGGGGCCCGGGGAGGTAGAGGAGTCGCCCGTCGGTAAGCACCCCGTCGACATCGAGGAGCAGCAGCTTGACCTTGCGCGCGCGGACGCGAAGCTTCAATTTGGGCGCTGGCATGAGACCTCCTCCTCCATTCAATACTATTGTAATACCTTATACTAACATCAATGAAATAGATAGCCTGCTGTTACGATATATACCATTGACTATGTCCTGTGTAGATATATTCACATTATAGAGATTACTTAAGACTAAAAGAGCTGCGTCGACCACAGGTCGTGGATGTGCACCACGCCCTCCAGGCGCCCGTCGGCGTCGCTCACCAGCAGCGAGGTAATGCGCCGCGCCTCCATCACGTTGAGAGCCTTCGTCGCCAGTTCCTGGCGCCCGATGGTGACGGGGCGTGGGGTCATGCAGTCCGCCGCCGTGCGCGCGAGCGCCTGGTTTCCCTCGCGCTCGAAAAAGCGCCGCAGGTCGCCGTCGGAGATGAACCCCACCAATCTCCCTCCTTCCCCGACCACCGCCGTCATGCCCAGGCCCTTCTTGCTCATCTCGTAGATGACCTCGGGCAGCGGCGTCGTGGGGACGACGCGTGGCACCTGGTCGCCTGTGTGCATGACGTTTTCCACTCGGCGCAACTTGAAGCCCAGTCCGCCGGCGGGATGCAGGGCCGCGTAGTCCTCTTCCTTAAAGCCCCGGCGCTCGAGCAGCGCCATGGCCAGGGCGTCGCCCATAGCCAGCATGGCGGTGGTGGAGGCCGTGGGGGCGAGACCCAGCGGGCAAGCCTCCTGGCGGATGCCCACGTCAATGGCCGCGGCGCTCGCCCGTCCCAGGGTCGAGGACGGGCTGCCGGTCAGGGCGATGAGGGGAATCCCCAGCCGCTCGACGGTGTCGAGCAGGCGCAGCAGCTCTTCGGTTTCGCCGCTATAGGAGAGCGCCACCAGCACGTCGCCGCGCACCAGACGCCCCAGGTCGCCGTGCAGCGCCTCGGCGGGGTGCAAAAAGAAGGAGGGCGTGCCGGTGCTCGAAAGGGTGGCGGAAACCTTGCGGGCGATGATGCCCGACTTGCCCATGCCTGTCACCACCACGCGCCCTTGGCAGGCGAAGATCAGCTCCACGGCGCGCACAAAGC
Source organism: Terriglobia bacterium (assembly GCA_046704985.1). Lineage (GTDB taxonomy): Bacteria > Acidobacteriota > Terriglobia > UBA7540 > UBA7540 > JBJKQV01. The sequence continues at coordinate 14,882 of JBJKQV010000031.1, read as the reverse complement.
GCTCGTCCAGGCGCTCCAGCAACTCCGCCACCGCCTTGGCTTCGATTTCCAGGACCTGCCGGGCCGTTTCCAGGCTCATACGCCTCCCCGTTCAGCACGCGATGATAGCACAGGCCGGCGGGGCTGCAAGCGGGCGGCTGACTGGGGATTTCTCTGCATCCTTCGAGAAGAACTTCCGGCCCTACCCGGCGGGCTCGGCGGGTTCGCCCTGTTCGACGTAGAGGGTGGTGCGGTTGCGCCCGGCGCGTTTGGATTCGTAGAGGGCCTTGTCGGAGGCGATGAGCAATTCCTCGACGTTGCGGCCGTGCTCAGGGTAGACGGCGATGCCGGCGCTGACGGTGATCTTGGGCAACGGCTTTTCGGAGCCCGAGGGAACGACCATGCGTTCCACGGCCTTGCGGATGCGCTCGGCCACCATCTGGCATTCGCGCGCTCCGGTATCGGGCAGCAGGACGACGAACTCCTCCCCGCCGTGGCGTGCCGCCAGGTTGGTCTCGCGCATGGCCTGGCTGACGGTCTTGGCAAAGGCGCGCAGGATGCGGTCGCCCACCTCGTGCCCGTACCGGTCGTTGAAGGTTTTGAAGTGGTCGAGGTCCATCATAATGACGGAAACGGAAGTGGCCTTGCGCGAGGCCATGGCCAGCAGCTTGTGCGCGTAATCTTCCAGGAAGCGGCGGTTATAGAGGCCCGTCAGTTCGTCGACGTTCGCCTGGGTCTTCATGGTTTGCAGCAGGCGCAGGTTCGATAGCGCCGTGGCGGCGCCGCTCAGGTAGCCTTCCAGCAGGCTCGAGCGGTCGGGCGTCCAGGCCGGCGCGCCCTCCAGGCGCACGGCGCCGATGATGATGCCGCCGGCGATGAGGGGGCCGCAGTAGTAGCTCCCCTCCGAAGGCGGCAGGAAATCGGCCGGGCAGAGGGGCTCCTGGGTGACGTCGTTGACCATGAAGGGCCGCCCCATGCGCACCGCCTTGCAGCTGCGCGGCTCTTCGATGACCGGCCAAGCGCGCAACTGCTCGGGCAGCGCCTGCAGGCTCGCCGCCGCCTCCAGATAATTCTCCGGCGACTTGAGGATGAAGATAATCACCTGGCGCGGCTGAAAGCGCTCGCGAAGGGAGTGCAGGATGTGGTCGTAGACCTCCAGGTCGGAGGTGCACTGGGTGACCGCCTCGGAAAACTTGTTAAGGGCGGCGAGCTCCTCGCGCTCCTGGCGCAAAGCCTTGGTCATGTGCAAGAAGCTTTGGGAAAGCTGCCCGAACTCGTTCGCCGAGGCGGGCGGCAAGGCGGGGTGAAAGTCCCCGCGGCTGACGCGTTCGGAGGCGTCGATGAGTTGCTCGACGGGGCCGGTAATCAGGCGCGTGACCACGCGCGTCAGCACCAGCAGCAGGGCCGCGAGCAGCACACCCAACCCCACGCCCAGCTCCAGCATGTGGCGCATGCTCTGTTCGGTGTGCACGGTAGTGGCGGCATTCTGCGCCCGGTCTTCGGCCAGCAGCTTTTCGATCTGATCGCGCAGAGCGCTCATGCGCTGCTCACCCTCCTCGACCAGCGCCCCGCGCTCGGGCGACTGGCCCTGCTGGATGTGCATGATGAGCGGGTTGGCCCATTCGTTCTCCCATCGCGCCACCCCCGCCGCCAGCCGGTCCACCGCCTCCACCTGCGCCGGAGAGTCGGCCTCCAGCTCGCGCAGGCTAGCGAGCTCGCTGGGCAGTTGCGGCGCCCACTTCTCGTAAGGCTTCAGCACCGTGGGGTTGTGAGAATAGAGATACCCGCGCACCGCCATGTGCATTTCGGCCAGTTGCCGCGCCACGCCCTGCGCCAGGGCTACGCTCTCTTCCGACTTGCGGATGGTGCGGTCGCTCAGGCGGGCCATCCAGTAGGCGTAGAAGAGCACGCCGATGGCGCACACCAAGACAAAAAGCGGCGGCAAGGTGACGAGCAGAATCTGCTGCCGGATTTTCAACTGGCGAAGCGAAAATGCCATCACGCCTCTCGGTTCCACGATTCCGCTCAAGCTATCTTATTCTTGCTCCGGCGTCAACGGTGGGGGAAAAACTCCGCTCCTCAGCCCGCCGGCACGGCCCGCGACTGCGCCCACTGACGCAAGCGCTCGACCTTCTCCTTCATGGTCACCGAGAGCGGGTAGGTGGAGCGCAGCTCCTTCAGGATGAGCTCGGTCGAAAGCGGCGTCTTGTCGCTGAAAGCCGAAAAGAGCGCCGAAGCGATCGCCTGCTCGATTTCCGCGCCGCTGAACCCTCGGGAGGCCGCGGCCAGCCCCGCCAGGTCGAATTTGGACGGATCCTGCTGCCGGCGGCGCAGGTGCAGGCGAAAGATCGCCTGCCGGTCGTCGTCGCCGGGGAGGTCGACGAAAAAGATTTCGTCAAAGCGCCCCTTGCGCAGGAGTTCGGCGGGCAGAGCCGAGATGTCGTTGGAGGTGGCGGCCACGAAGACCGGCACCTTCTTTTCCTGCAGCCAGGTGAGGAAGGTGCCGAACAGGCGGTAGGAAAGCCCGCCGTCGGCCTCCGAGTGCAGCGCGCCGGCGGGAAACATCTTTTCGATTTCGTCGATCCAGAGCACCGAGGGCGCCACGGCCTCGGCGACCTGCAACGACCTTCGCAGGTTCTTCTCCGACTCGCCCACGTACTTGTCGAAGAGGCTGCTGGCGTCAAATCGCAGCAACTGGCACTTCCACTCGCGCGCCACCGCCTTGGCGCACAGACTCTTGCCACAGCCCTGCACGCCCAGGATGAGGATGCCCCTGGGCGGCTCCAGGCCGAAGCGCGCGCCTTCCGGCGTCAGGCCGCCGCGGCGCTTCTGTAGCCAATCCTTCAGCCTACCCAGACCGCCCACGGCGCTCATGTCCTCGTGCGGGTCAAGAAATTCCAGAACCCCCTGGTCGCGGATGAGGCGGCTTTTGGCTTCGCGGATCAGGTCTGCGGTGTGCGAGTCGACGCGCGAGTTCTCGAGCACTGCCTGGGTGAGGATGCGCCGCGCCTCGCGCCCGGTCAGACCGCGCAGGGCCCGCGCCAGGTCCCCGAACTGCGCGGCGGACAGGAGATTGGGCAAGTGGTTCTGCTCGCTGAGATCGTGCACCACCGCGCCGGCCATCTGGTTGAGCTCGGATTCGTCGGGCAGGCCGAGGCTGAAGCGCGCCACGTCTTTTTCCAGCTCCAGGGGAATGTTCACGACAGGCGCGGAAATAAACACCGCACGCCGTGCGCGGCGAAACTCTTCCGCCATGTCGCGCAGCTTGCGCACCACCACGTCGTCGTTCAGGAACTTGTGAAAATCCTTGAGCAGGAAAAGCCCGTCGCTGTGCACGGAAACGATCTGGCTGAGTACCTGGGTGGGCTGCTGGGTATTGTACATGGGCGCGCCGCCCGCGCGCGCCAGGCCCTCGGTGAGCGTCCAAACAAACAGCGGCAGTCCCAGGTCGTCGGCCACCAGCTTCAGAATTTCCTCCGCGCGCACCTCTTCCCAGGTGTCCAGATAGACGATGGGATAGTGGGAGTTCACCAGCAGGGCGAGTTCTTTGCGCGCGTTCTCAGTCGGCATAAGAGCGGGCTTCGGCTCGCCCGCGATAATATCAAAGGGCACGCGCGAACGCCCGGACAATTCGCGCCGCCATTGGTTAAGGATGCTGTGGGGTCCCGGCCGCTCGAAGCGTACAAGGCCGGCGCTTTCGCCTGGCCGGACGTTGGGGGAAAAATCAGCGCAGGCGGCGCACGTGGGCACCCAAGTCGCGCAGGCGGCGCGCCAGGGGCTGGAAGCGCGAAAGCATGAGGGCGTTGGCGCCGTCGGAAAGGGCGCGTTCCGGGCGTTCGTGGACTTCCATAAAGACGCCGTCCGCCCCCGCCGCCACGCCCGCGCGCGCCAGGGTCTCGATGAACTGCGGTTGGCCGCCGCTGCGTGTGGCTTCGCCGCCCGGAAGCTGCAGCGCGTGGGTGACGTCGAGGATTACGGGGTAACCCCACTCGCGCATCACCGCCAGCGCGCGCATGTCCACAATCAGGTTGTTGTAACCGAAGCTCGCGCCGCGCTCGGTAATCAGGATGCGATGGTTGCCGGTCGAAGCCACCTTCTCGACCGCGTGGCGCATGTCCCAGGGCGAAAGGAACTGGCCCTTCTTGAGGTTTACCGCGCAGCCGGAGCGCCCGGCTTCGAGCAACAGGTCGGTCTGGCGCGAAAGGAACGCGGGCACCTGGATGACGTCGCAAACCTCCGCGGCGGGTGCGACCTGCCGCACCTCATGAACGTCGGTCAGCACGGCGACGCCGTACTCGCGCCGGATGCGCGCCAGAATCGGCAGGCCGCGCTCGAGGCCCGGGCCGCGATAGGCCTTGATGGAAGTGCGATTGGCTTTGTCGAAGGAAGCTTTGAAGATGAAAGGCAGGCGCAGGGCGCGCGCCGCGTCGCGCAGCCGGCGGGCGAGCATCAGGGCGTGGCGCGCGTTTTCGATCACGCACGGCCCGGCGATGACGAACAGCGGCCGCCCGGGACCGAGGCGGAGCTTGCCGATGCGCAGGGGTGAGGACATCGCTCGAGCCTCAGGACTCCGAAGTGAGCAAGGGTGAAGTCGCGTCGTTGGTAGGCGGCTGTGCCGCCGGCGCTCCGGCCGCGGCCGCGGCCCCCAGCACACACACCACGCGGCGCCGCGCGGCGTAGTCGGCCGCCGCCTTGATGAAGGCCTTGAACAGCGGGTGCGGGACCAGCGGGCGCGACTTGAATTCGGGGTGAAACTGGCAGCCCAGGAACCACGGGTGGTCGCGTACTTCGACGATCTCCACGTAGGTTTCGTCGGGGGTGGAGCCGGCGATATCCAACCCGTGGGCCACCAGCGTTTCTTCGTACTCGCGGTTGAACTCGTAGCGATGGCGGTGGCGCTCGGAGACCTCGGTTGTGCCGTAGGCCTGGTGGGCAAATGAACCGGACTTGAGCTTGGCCGTCCAGGAGCCCAGGCGCATGGTGCCGCCCAGCTCGTCGACGCCCCGCAGCTCGCGCAGCTTGTAGATCACCCGGTGCTGGGTGGCGGGATCGAACTCGGAGCTGTCGGCGCCTTCCAAGCCCGCCACGTTGCGCGCAAACTCGATGACCGCGCACTGCATGCCCAGACAGATGCCGAAGAAGGGCACCTTGCGGGTGCGCGCATACTGGATGCCGCGCAGCATGCCGGGAATTCCCCGCTTGCCGAAGCCGCCCGGAACCAGGATGCCGTCGAAGTCCGCCAGCTGCTTCTCCCAGTCTTCCGCTTCCAGCCCTTCCGCCTCCACCCAGATGACGTTCACCTTCAGGTTGTTCCCCACCCCGCCGTGCATCAACGCCTCGTGGAGGCTCTTGTAGGAGTCCTGGTATTCCACGTACTTGCCCACGATGGCGATCGTCACCTCGCCGGCGGGATGGCGCAGGCGCCCCACCAGATCGATCCAGGGGTCCATGTTGCGCGGAGGGGTTTCGAGCTTCAGGCACTTGAGGATTTCGGCGTCCAAGCCTTCGCCGGCCAGCACCAGCGGCACCTCGTAGATGTCTTCCACGTCCTTGGCGGTGATGACGCGCTCTTCCGGCACGCTGCAAAAGAGCGCGATCTTGGCCTTCAGGTCGGCGGCCAAGTAGCGGTCGGTGCGGCAAAGCAAAATGTCGGGCTGGATACCGATCTCGCGCAAGGCCTTGACGGAGTGCTGGGTGGGCTTGGTCTTCAGCTCGCCCGAGGCGCCGATGAACGGCACCAGGGTGAGGTGGATGAAGATGCAGTTCTCTTTACCCTGCTCCTGGCGCATCTGGCGGATGGCTTCCAGAAAAGGCAAGGACTCGATATCGCCCACCGTGCCGCCCACTTCCACGATCACCACATCGGTTTCGGCCGAGACTTTGCGCACCGCGCTCTTGATCTCGTTGGTGAGGTGCGGAATCACCTGCACGGTCTTGCCCAGGTAATCGCCGCGCCGCTCCTTGGTGATGATGGTTTCGTAGATGCGCCCGGCGGTGCAGTTATTGTCGCGCGACATGCGCGCGTGGGTGAAGCGCTCGTAGTGGCCCAGGTCGAGGTCGGTTTCCGCGCCGTCGTCGGTGACGTAGACCTCGCCGTGCTGGAAAGGACTCATGGTGCCCGGATCGACGTTCAAGTAAGGATCGAACTTGAGGATGGTCACCTTGAGCCCGCGCGCTTCCAGCAGGCACCCGATGGAGGCCGAAGCCAGCCCCTTTCCGAGCGAACTGACCACACCCCCGGTCACAAAGATATATTTGGCACCCATACCTGTCGCACCTTCGATTGGACGATTTGGAGATTCAGCTGCAAATGCGTGGTGAGTTGGCCCGCGGGCCGGCTGGGAAGCTCTGCGCTTCTTGGTGTCTGCCGAACCCCGGCGGGCTTCGGTACAAGCGATGATCTCACGCGGCGCGAGGGCGTGTCAACGGCAAACCTCCGCGCCGCGTCCGAACCGGGCGGCTAAGAACGGGTTGGAGAAAAAGCCAAATTATTTGACGCCCACGACCATCGAGTCGGGCCCCACCAGGTGCTCGACGCGCGCCTCGCGGAAGCCCGCTTCCTTCATCCACCCCATGCAGTCGGCGCCGGTGTAATCGAATCCCCCCGGTGTCTCCACCAACATGTTGAGGCTCATCATCAGGCCGAAGGCGTTCTGGGAGCGGTCGTCGTCGATGACCGCGTCGTAGACGACCACCGAGCCACGCGCCGGAAGCGCTTCGTAGGCTTTGCGCAGCAGCGCCTTCTTCTCTTCCAGGCTCCAATCGTGGAGGATGTGGCCCATGGTGATGACGTCCACTTTGGGCAGTGGGTCTTCGAAAAAATTGCCGGGGTGAAATTTCAGCCGCCCGTTCAGGCCGTGTTCCTGCGCGTACTCCTCAAAGATGGGGCCGACTTCCGGAAGGTCAAAACCCACGCCGTTCAAGTGCGGCTGGGCGAGGGCAATCTGCACAGCCAAGTCCCCCTGCGCCGTGCCCACGTCGGCGAAGGTCTTGTACTGCTGCCAGGGAACCTTTTGCGCGATGGCGTGGTTGGCGCCCTTGCTGACCCCCGACATGCCGGCCAGAAAGGTCTTCAGCCGCGTCGGGTCGGCGTAGAGCGCCGCAAAGGGCGACTCGCTCGCCGCCTGGTCCTTGGCTTCGTTCTGGTGCTTGCCGGTGCGCAGCGCTTCGGTGAGGTGGCTCCAGTGGCCGTAGAGGCGCTGGTTGGCCATTTCCAGCATTCCGCCCACGTAGCTCGGCTTGCGGCGGTCGAGAAACCGGTCGGCCATTGGGCTGTTGGAGTACTTGCCGCCGGAGCGGCGCAAGAATCCCAGGGCCGTCAGCGTATCCAGGAAGTCTCGCGCCGCGCGCGCGTGCAAGCCCAGCCGCCCGCGCAGCGTGGCCAAATCCTCGGGCTGCTTGGCCAACTCGGTAAAAAGTCCCATCTCCACGGCGCTCAATAGCGTCTTGGAAGCCCAGAATCCCAAGCCGACCTGCAAAATACGCTCCGGTCCCTCATGCGGCAATTCGCCCACGCGAACCTCCCCCTCCGCTCAATTTTTCACAGGACTTGCCCGCCTTCAGCATAGCGCGAAGCAACGCGGGCTGCAACCGGTCCAGACCGTGGATTTCTTCCATCGCCCGCGCAGCGCGCACAGAAATCGGAGCGTTCCAAGAAATGTTCAGCGCTTGTAAATTTGTGCTAACATTAAATCCAGGGTTGTTCAATACAGGTTGGGGCGCTCGAAGTTAGACCAAGGGCTTCGGGTACCGCTGGAATAGAGAGGCGATGAGATGGCGAGCGGCCTACATCGCTGGGCGGTCCGAATGGCGGCGCTGGGTGTTGTGGCAGGGGCCGTGGTGCTCGCAGTGGGCATGCGCGGACCCGGCGATGATCACCCCCCGCAGGCCGTGCCTCCTCAGGTCACGGTACGCAAGCCGTCAATTCACACCAACCCCATCCACGTGGACGTGGACCTGGTGGTGGTCAACGTGACGGTGACTGACCCTTACGACCGCATCGTGACCGGACTGGACAAGAGCAACTTCCAAATCTACGACGACAAGGTCCCCCAGAAGATCGTCTCCTTCTCCACCGAGGACGCTCCCATTGCCGTGGGATTGATCTTCGACACCAGCGGCTCGATGGGCGACAAAATTCAGAAGTCCAAGGAAGCAGCCCTTCAGTTCTTCAAGACATCCAACCCCCAGGACGAATTCATGCTCATTGACTTCAGCAACCGGCCGAATCTGATCTCCAGCTTCACCTCCAAGTTCACCAACCTTCAGGACCGGCTTATCTTCGTCAAATCGGGAGGGCGGACGGCGCTGCTCGACGCCGTGTACATGGGGCTGCACGAGATGAGGCGCGCCTCCACCAGCCGCAAGGCCATCCTGCTCATTTCCGACGGCGGCGACAACCACAGCCGCTACACGGAGCGCGACGTGGAGCGCGCCGTGAAGGAATCCGACGTGCAAATTTACTCGGTGGGCATCCTGGAGCCGCTCTCCGCGCGCAGCACGCCGGAAGAGGTATCGGGGCCCAACCTGCTCGCCGAGCTGGCGGAAATTTCCGGCGGCCGCATGTTCGCCGTCGAGGACGCCGACGAACTGCCTGACATCGCAGAAAAGATCTCCATCGAATTGCGCAATCAGTACGTGATCGCTTACCGGCCCTCCAACCTCGTCCGGGACGGCCGCTGGCGGCGCATCCGGGTCAAGCTCCTGCCGCCTAAGGGCCTGCCGCCCCTGCAGGTATATGCCCGAACGGGATACTATGCCCCTACACAGTGAACCCAGCTTTTGCCTCCGGTCGCTCACGCGGCGGGTGGAAATCATCGCCGTGCTCGTGTGCCTGGCGGCGGCGCCGGCGCTCGGGCAGTCAGCCGCCCCGCCTGCCGCGGGCAACCAGCACCGCAAGGGCGAGTACAAGATCGGCGTCAGCGTCAACTTGGTGGTCCTGCACGCCACCGTGCTCGACAAAAAGGGACGCTTCGTTAACGGGCTGACCAAGCAGGACTTCCGCGTTTACGAGGACGGCGTGCGGCAGAAACTCAACGTTTTCAGCCACGCCGACATCCCCGTCACCATGGGCATCGTCATTGACGACAGCGGGAGCATGGAGGACAAGCGCCCTGCCGTCAACGCCGCCGCGCTCACCTTTGTGAAGACCTCCAACCCCCAGGACCAGGTCTTCGTCGTCAACTTCAACGACTCCTATTACCTCGACACGCCCGGCAACTTCGCCCAGAACATGGAAGAGCTGAAAGCGGCGCTGGACAAGATCGACTCCAAGGGTGGCACCGCCATGCGCGACGCCATCTACGCCTCCCTCGACCACATGAAGCTCGGCAACCGCGACAAGAAGGTGCTGCTGGTCATCACCGACGGCGACGACAACTCCAGCCGCTATTCCTTCCCCGAGCTTCTCCGTTACGCGCAGAAATCCAACGTGGTGATCTATTGCATCGGCTTGCTGGGAGGAGACAATTCGGGTGGCGGGTTGTTCGGCCTCGGCGACCGCAGCGACAAACACGCCGCCAAGGTGTTGAAGGAGCTCGCGCACGCCACCGGTGGCAAGGCTTACTTCCCGCGCACCCTCGACGATGTGGAGAGTACCTGCCTGGAAATCGCCCACGACATTCGCAATCAATACACCCTCGGCTACTACCCCACCAACATGCGCCACGACGGCACCTACCGCCTGGTGCGCGTGGAGGCGTTCGATCCCAATCACCACAACCACCGCCTCGACGTGCGCACCCGCGCCGGCTACTACGCGCCTAAGCCCCCGACAACCGCGCCCGCCACCACTTCCAATTCCGGAGAATAACCGCGCCTGTAGCATCGCTCATTAGGGCAGCGAGTGCCGGAACACACATCGGCTGAGGGATGAATTGCCCCTACCCGCAAGCCGGCGCTACAGCAGGACTTGGGAAAGAAAGCTCGTGCCTCGGGCGAGGTGCAGGCCGAAGTTTTCGGCGATGGTTTGGCCGAGATCGGCAAGAGAGGCGCGCGTGCCCAGGTTCACGCCCGCGTGGACGTGCGGCCCGGTGGCGAGCACGGGCACGTATTCGCGCGAGTGGTCGGTGGAAGGTCCCAGGGGATCGCACCCGTGATCGGCGGTGAAGATGAGCAAATCCTGAGGGCGCAGGCGGCGGAAAAGTTCCGGCAGAAAGGCGTCCGCCGCTTCGAGCGCCTTACCGTAGCCTTCGATGTCGAGCCGGTGGCCGTAGAGCATGTCGAAGTCCACCAGGTTGGCAAAGATCAAGCCGCGCCCCGCTTCGTCCATGGCCTGCGCGGTTGAAGCCAGCGCCTTCTCGTTGTTCTTGCCCGGCAGCGTGCGCGTCACCCCGCGGCTCAGAAAGATGTCGGGAATCTTGCCCACCCCCACCACTTCCAGGCCGGCTTCCTTCAAGAGGTCCAGCAGCATGGGGCGCGGCGGCGCGACGGCAAAATCGTGCCGCCGCTCCGTGCGCGTAAAGGCGCCCGGCTTGCCCACAAAGGGCCGCGCGATCACCCTCCCCACGCGGTGCGGGCCGTCGAGCAATCCGCGCGCGATCAAACAGATGCGGTAGAGCTCTTCGATGGGAATCACCTCTTCGTGCGCGGCCACCTGAAGGGTGCTGTCGGCCGAGGTGTAGACGATCGGCCGCCCACTCTTCATGTGCGCTTCGCCGAGCTGCTTGATGATTTCCGTGCCCGAGGCGGGAAAGTTCCCCAGCACCTGCCGACCGATGGCTTGCTCCAGGGAGGTGATGACTTCCGGCGGGAAACCGTGCGGGTAGGTCGGAAACGGCCGCTCCAGAACAATGCCCGCCATTTCCCAGTGGCCGGTGGTGGTGTCTTTGCCCGGCGAAAGCAGCGCCGCCTTGCCGTAAGCGCCGGCGGGCTGCGCAGCGGGCGGAATCCCCGCGAGCGGGCGGATGTTTCCCAAGCCCAGTCGCGCCAGGTTAGGAACGCGCAGGCCGCGCCGCTCGGCGATGTGTCCCAGCGTGTCGCGCCCTGTATCGCCCCACTCGGCTGCGTCCGGCAAGGCTCCGACGCCCACACTGTCCAGCACCACCAAAATTACGCGCTCGAAGGATTCGCTCATCGTTGTCCCCGACTTTATCACAGGAATTGTCGAACGGAGTTGCTGCTCCGGAGTTTTGGGTTTGGGCGGCGGAGGCATGGCGAGCAGGCGCTGCTTGATAGCCTCGAACTCTGCGCTGTCGCGCTTCCCTTCCCGCGCCGGGCCCAGTTGCGGGATCTCGCGGTCGATGGTCTGAATGCGGTTTTCGGGGCTGGGATGGTCCGAGAAAAATTGCAGCGTTTGCTGAGGATATTTCTTCTTGATGATTTCGAAGAACTGCGCCATGGCGAGGGGGTCGTACCCGGCGTGGTAGAGGACGTAGGTGCCCACCTGGTCGGCCTCGGTTTCGGCGCCGCGCGAGTAATGGAGGAGTACGGAATTGAATCCGAGACCGATACCCAGCTGGGCGACCTGCGAGGCGGTGCTGGAGCTCTGCCCCAAGATGCTACCCAAGACCTCCAATGGCATTCGCAGCAGCATCTCCTGGGACGCCTGATGGGTGCCGTGGCGCATCACCACGTGCCCGGTTTCGTGCGCCATCACCCCCGCCAGTTGTGCTTCGTCCTGAGCTGCCTCAATAGTCCCGCGGTCGATGTAGATGAATCCGCCGGGCAGCGCGAAGGCGTTAATCTCCCGGCTGTTGACCACCTTGAACGTCCAGGGATAGTTGGTTTCGATGGGCTCGTATTGCACCAGCCGCTTGCCCAGCTCACTGATGTACTGGAGCACTTGCGGGTCCTGGAGAAGGGGCAGTTGCTTGTTCACTTCCGCTGCGCCCTGGCGGCCCAGCTCCACGTCCGCCTGCGGCGAAAAGATGTTGAACCCCGGCTTGAAGTTCAGGCGTTGCTGCGCCGCCAGCCCCGCCGGCCAAAGCGCCACTACCAACACCGCCGTCAGACCCGCTCTCTTCATGCGTCCTCGCGGTCCAGTTTACACCGGCTGGAAGGGCAGTGGTGAGTGGTCAGTGGCAAGGGACAGGAAGACGGTCGAGAGCACATCGCAAGGAACCGGCAGGCGCGGGGCGAGAAAGCCCGGCGTCAACCTTTGGCGGGTGTGACCGTCGCGTCCACGGCGCCATACAGGACCGCGCGGTTCGCGTGCGTCTTCTCGTAGGCGGCAATCTCCTCCGCGTGGCGAAGCGACAGGCCGATGTCGTCCCAGCCCTGCAGCAGGCACTCGCGGCGGAAGGGGTCCACCTGGAAGGAATACTCCAGGCCGCTGTCATCGGTGATTTTCTGGCTCTCCAGGTCCACGGTCAGCCGGTAGCCTTCCGTCTTCTCGGTGCGGCGAAAAAGCTCGTCCATCTGCGCGTCGGCCAGGGTCACGGGCAGGATGCCGTTCTTGAAGCAGTTGTTATAGAAGATGTCGGCGTAGCTGGGCGCGATGAGGGCGCGGAAACCGTAATCGAGAATCGCCCAGGGGGCGTGCTCGCGGCTCGACCCGCAGCCGAAGTTGGCGCGCGCCAGCAGCACCGAGGCGCCCTTGTAGCGCGGGAAATTGAGCACGAACTCGGAATTGGGCTTCTCGCCGGGCAGATACCGCCAGTCGTAGAAAAGCGTCTTGCCGAAGCCCTCGCGCGTCAGCGCTTTGAGGAACTGCTTGGGCACCATCTGGTCGGTGTCCACGTTCACGCGATCGAGCGGCATTACCAAGCCCGTGTGCTTTTTGAACGCCTGCATGTCGAGACCTCGCTAAGACTGGTCAATGTCAAGTGACAATGCCTTACGGCAAGTTGCTTGCCTCTCGTCACTCGTCACTTGTCACTCGTCACTGCCTTCCACCCGCGGATATCCACGAAGTGCCCTTCCAGCGCCGCCGCGGCGGCCATCATGGGGCTGACCAGGTGGGTACGGCTGCCCTTGCCCTGGCGGCCTTCGAAGTTACGGTTGGACGTGGAAGCGCTGCGCTCGCCGCTGCCCAGCACGTCGGCGTTCATGCCGATGCACATGCTGCATCCCGCGTCGCGCCACTCAAAGCCCGCGGCAAGGAAGATCTTATCCAATCCCTCTTTCTCCGCCGCCGCCTTCACGAGCCGCGAGCCCGGAACCACCAGCGCCTGCTTCAGGCTCTTGGCCACGCGCTTGCCGTCCACGACGCGCGCCGCCAGGCGCAGATCCTCCAGGCGCGAATTGGTGCAGGAACCGATAAAGACACGGTCCAGGGCGATGTCGGCGATGGGCGTGCCCGGCGTGAGCGCCATGTACTCGAGCGCGCGGGTTGCGGCCTCGCGGTCCACCGCTTCGGAAAACGACGCCGGGTCCGGCACGCGCCCGCTGACGTCGGTCACCATGCCGGGATTGGTGCCCCAGGTCACCTGCGGGGCGAGCTTCGAGGCGTCGAGCTCGACCACGCGATCGTACTTGGCTCCGGGGTCGGCCGCCAGGGTCTTCCAGTAATCGACCGCCGCCTGAAAATCCTTGCCGCGCGGCACGTACGGCCGGCCTTCCATGTAAGCGAAAGTCGTATCGTCGGGGGCCACCATGCCGGCGCGCGCCCCGCCCTCGATGGACATGTTGCAGACGGTCATGCGCCCTTCCATGGAGAGCGCGCGGATGGCCTCGCCGGCGTACTCGAACACGTGGCCGTTGCCGCCCGAAATTCCCAGCCGCCCGATGACGGTGAGGATGATGTCCTTGGCGGTGACGCCGGCCGGCGCGCGGCCGTTCACCTTGATGAGCATGGTCTTGGATTTGAATTGCGAGAGGCACTGCGTGGCCAGCACGTGCTCGACCTCGCTCGTCCCGATGCCGAAGGCCAGCGTGCCCAACGCGCCGTGCGTCGAGGTGTGGCTATCGCCGCAGACCACCGTCTGCCCCGGCTGCGTAATGCCCAACTCCGGCCCGATGACGTGCACGATGCCCTGGTTGCGGCTCTGCATGTTGAACAGCGTCACGCCCGTCTCGCGGCAGTTACGGTCCAGCGCCTCGAACTGCGCGGCGGCGATCTGGTCAACAAGCGGCAAATGGCGGTCCTTGGTGGGCACCGAATGGTCCATCACCGCAAAGGTCAAGTCGGGCCGGCGCACTTTGCGCCCCGCGGCTTTCAGCCCCGCGAAGGCCTGCGGCGAGGTGCCTTCGTGAATCAGGTGGCGGTCAATGTAAATGAGCGCCGGCTGGCCCGCCTCCTCGTGAACAAGATGCGCGTCCCAGATTTTTTCGTAGAGTGTGCGCGAAGGCATGAGACAGTTCCCAGTCCTGGTGAGGATTTACCCTGCGAAGCAATTATACCTGCGGGGAGTATTTGTTTCAATCTGCGCGGCCCGGCACGCCCCGCCGCCGCTGAAAAATCACGCGCCGCGGCGCAGGCGGAAGGAACCGGCCGCGGCGCATTGTCTTGCGGTAAGCGCGTGAAGGCTACTTGAAATCGGTCTTCAATTCCATGTCGCCCCACCGCACAGTGATGGCGCCGCCCATGCCCTCCTTGGCAAGCGTGATGGTAACTTCCTCGGCCGATTCTTTGGTTTTGGTCTCTTTCAAGGGCACCTTGACCAGATCGAGCTTGGGATTGTGCATGGTGCCCCACTGCCCGTGCTGGGTGTTAAAGACCAGCTTCCACGACCCGTCGGCGCCCTTTTGCGCCCAGAGGCTGTAGACGCCCTTGGGAACTTTGGTTTCGCCGAACATGAGGTCACCGGAAGTGGTGAAGGTGGTGGACGAGTCGGCGCCCAGCCGCCAGAACCCTCCGGCCGGCAACATCCCGAGCATATGCTGGATGGTGCGGCCCTTCAGCGAGGGCCGGCCATAATCCACGGTCACCTTCTTGCCGTTCACTTCCACCTCTGTCTTACCGCGCGGATTTGCCTGTGCACTGACGCTCCCCGCCAGCACCAGCACCACCGCCAGGCCGGCCA
>JBJKQV010000030.1:0-3374 GCA_046704985.1 Terriglobia bacterium | reverse complement strand
GCGGGAGGAGCGAGCGGACCTACGATCTGCCGGTCCGATTCAGCCTACCGCGAGTGGACGTGCTGACCACGCAGCATTACGTCAACCAGGGCGGCTGCGACATGGTGATCTTCAAAGTCTCGCCGGGCACGGTGAAATCGGGCGTGCAGGCGGGCCCGTACTTCTTTCCCAGTTTTCCGCTCAAAGCCTCGCAGCCGGAAACGCGCCTCTGCCTGTTTGCGTTTCCCTACAACCTGAAGCCCTCGACGCCGCTCTACATCACGGCGCGCGACGACGCCGGCAATCGCAGCGTCTCAAGCTTCAACTACCGCGTCACGCCCAAGAAATTCCACTCCAGCACCATCGCGCTTCCCGACTCGTTTCTGAACCGCGTCGTCCCCGCCATCATGAGCCGGACGCCCGGGCTGCGCGACGAGGGCAGCCTGATCAAGAATTTCCTCGAAATCAACGGCCCCGTGCGCCGCGAAGACGCCCGAAGGCTGGCGGGCTTTTCCCGTCACACCGCTTCGCACTTTCTCTGGAGTGGGGCCTTCCTGCGGCCGCCCACCAAGACCGAAGCCTTCTTCGCCGACTCGCGCACCTACACCTACCACGGCAAGGTGGTGGACCATCAGGTGCACCTGGGCTTCGACCTGGCGGGCGTCGCCCACATGCCCATCGACGCCGCCAACAGCGGCGTGGTCGTGCACGCCGGATGGTTCGACATCTACGGCAACGCTGTCGTCATCGACCACGGGTGCGGGTTGCAGACCCTTTACGGCCACCTGAGCCAGATCGCCGTCCACGAAGGCGAGAAGGTCGCCAAGGGCCAGCTCATCGGCCACAGTGGCGAGACGGGACTGGCCGGCGGCGACCACCTGCACTTCAGCGTGCTGCTGGACGGCGTCTTCGTCACCCCCACCGAGTGGTGGGACCCGCACTGGATCCACGACCGCATCGAGGCGAAGCTCGCCGCAGTGCAGTAAAGTTTTCCTGAAATCTTTGAGAAGGGCCGGCCCGGCCGCTGCCTCACGCGCCGCCGGGCGTGCTCGGTTCCAGGTCGGAGGGCGGGAGAAAGCGCGGGTTGCGTCCGGCGTAATCTTCCGGCCGCGCCACGCGGGCGTTCACCCATTCGATCACTGCCGCGTAGCCGAGACTTTCCGGATCG
The DNA here is from genome assembly GCA_046704985.1 of Terriglobia bacterium. Lineage (GTDB taxonomy): Bacteria > Acidobacteriota > Terriglobia > UBA7540 > UBA7540 > JBJKQV01. The sequence continues at coordinate 2,227 of JBJKQV010000030.1, read as the reverse complement.
TGTTGCAGGTAGCCCGAAACCACTCCCAGCACGCGGAAACCGTGCTTGAGCTGGAAGCTGAGCGTGGGGCCGCGCATCTGGCCGTTGATCACCTTGATGACGTATTCCTCGGCGCTCATGCGGTGGGCATAACGATGAAACCCGCGAAGGCGCGCCCCGGCGCGAATGCGCAGCAGCCCCAGGCGCTCCACCAGTTCGCGGCGCGCGCGGTAAATCTTGGAGCCTACCCCGCGCCGCTGCGCCGCCGGATGAACCATGATCTCCGCTCCGTAAAGCGTCCGGCCGTGCTCCGGGTCGTGGTTGGTGAACATGCCGTTATCGGTGAAGTCGCGCCAGTGGTCCGTGAGGCCGTAGTCGTCCCAGCGAATAACCAGGCTGGCCGCCATCCCCATCACCCGCCCGCTGCCCGTCTCCACCGCCACGAACTGCCCCTGCGGAAACACCTGCCGGTGCGACTCGAGTTGCTTGGGCGTCCACAGCGGGGCGAGGGGATACACGGCTTCCCCCAATGCCGAGATCTGGGCGTCGTCCTCGGGACGCGTTTCGCGCACCACGATGGGCGGCAAACGGGAATTCATAACGCCACCACCTCTGACCGCGACGTAACTCCCTCCGTCCGCAGGCTGTCAAGCAAGGGCAGGACGGTGCCGGTGGTGCGAGCCTCCGCGATGGTCCTCAGGTTCAGTTCACCGATCACCATCATTTCCTGATTGGGGTTCCCTTCCGCCAGAATGCCGTCGCGCGAGAAGGAGAAATCGCTGGGTGTGAGGATGGCCGCCTGACCGTAATTCAGCGACACCGCGGGCACCATGGGCAGCGAGCCCACCGTGTGCGAAAGCACCACGAACATCTGGTTCTCGATGGCGCGCGCTTGCGCGCAGTAGCGCACCCGCAGGTAACCTTGACGGTCGTCCGTGCAGGAAGGCACCAGCAGGATGCGCGCGTCCTGGCGGCCGGCGGCACGGGCGATCTCAGGAAACTCCACGTCGTAACAAACCGCCACCGCCACCCGCCCGAACTCCGTGTCGAATAGGCGCAGCCCCGAGCGCGGCGAAACTTTCCAGTCCTCGACTTCAAAGCGCGTCATGTGCAGCTTGCCTTGCACGCCGAACTTGCCCGACGGCCCGAAAAAATAGCTGTCGTTATAGACCGCGCCCGAGGCCTCGTCCCGCACCGGAATCGTTCCCGCCAGCACGTAAAGATGATGCCGGCGTGCCAGCCCCGCCATCATTTCCGTAAAGCGCGGCAGCTGCTTGGCCAGCTCGCGCACTTGCTCGTGAATCGGCCGTTTGACGTTGTTGAGGGTCAGCAACTGCACGGTGAAGTATTCCGGAAACAGCATCAGGTGGCAGTCGTAGTCCGCCGCGGTTTCCACCAGCGCTTCCACCTGCGCGCGAAACTGTTCGAAGCTCTCCACCGGACGAATGAAATATTGCAGCGCCGCTACGCGAATACGATCCATGGTTTGTCCCCCAGGAAAAAGATGAACCGATGTATGAAAGCCTTATGCCCTAGCTTTTCATGCTTGGGCGTTTGGTTCAAGTCTAAACAGGATTTCCTTCACTCGCCGAAGCGCACACAGCCGCGAAGTTCCGCACCAGGGCGTGAAAGGGCGAGAAATCAGGGGGCCAGGCGGTTCAGGAAGAAACTGACAAATTGTCGTGGATGTGCCGCCACCGCCACTGCGGCATTGGGCGCTTCGCCTGATACTACAGTTGTAAGACCTTTGTCGTCGACCGCCACGTGCAGCGACTCGGTCTCGCACAGCCCCGGCTTGACGAGCAGCGCCACGGGCATGGCGTCGTAGAGCACGGGCGTTGGGTGATTCCACAAGTGGTAGAGCAGCGTCAGCGCGTTGGTGAGCGGGTTGAGCTGGGTAAAGATGCGGTGCCGGTCGTCGGGTCCGAGCTCCAGCATGGCGGTCGAGTCGAGCGGCGCCATGAGGATGGGCACGCCGGAGGCGAAGACCTTCTGCGCGGCGGCGGGGTCGGCGGCGATGTTGTACTCGGGCTCGGGCGCCGACCCGGGCTTGTAGCCGCGCCGGATGGACCCGCCCATGAGGACGATCTGCTTGATCTGGCGCGCCGCCTGCGGGTCTTTGTCGAGCAGCGCGGCGATGTTGGTGAGCGGCCCCACCGCCACGATGGTGATGCGGCCCGGCCGCCGGCGCAGCTGCGCCGCCAGAAAATCCTCGGCGCGGATGGGGAGAATCGACGGACAGTCAAAA
>JBJKQV010000029.1:0-7565 GCA_046704985.1 Terriglobia bacterium | reverse complement strand
CACCCCCAGCGACGAGGCTGGCGTGAACAACGGCAAACGCGTCCCGAAGAGCAGACGGTCCGCACCCTGGCGCTCCACAAACGATTCCAGTTGGCGGTGAGCCAGATAAGTTGCGCTGTCAAAGTGCAGCGTGGGAAAACGGCGGAGCAGTGGAAACAAGAAGGAGTCCACGCGATAACCGACGTCGAGAAGCACCACCACCAGCCGCGGAAAATCGCTGAGCAGGGCGAACAGCGTTTCCCACCCGATGGCCTCGCGCGCCATGAGCGTCACCACGGACTGCGCCTGGAGGTACTCCAGCAGGTCACCGGCGCCCCAGGCGGTCAGGGGAAAATTCGTGGGCTCGCCGGCCTTGGGAGCCAGGCGCACCGCCCGCGGCCGACGCGCCGCCAGTTCGTCGACAAATTCACGCCCGGGAAGAGCCACCCAGGCGGGAACCAGGCGGGGATCGAGCGATTCTTCAAGGGCGCGATTGCCCAGAACCGGATCGTAGACCTCCGCCGTCCAGTGAGTTGCCACCGCTGAGCGGATGAAGTAGCGGTCCATTTCCGCCAGCAGGCCCGCAGTGTCCAGAGAGAGTTCGCGACTCACCCCCGCCGGGCCGACGCGAACGTTGACATCGAAAAGGTCCCATGCTGCGGCCTCTGCAAACAGCGATGGGCTAGCGTATCGCGACACGGTGTTCTCCCGGGGGCAGGAGAGGAAGGACAACCATTCCGCCCCGATAGACAATATCTGCGCTCCGGCCATCCACCTCTACGCTGCGCGGACGGTTGATTCTCAACACTTGTAACCGCGCGGATGCGGAATTGTTGAGGTCAAACTCCTCAATTCCAGCCCGCTCTTCCTCGGCGACGTCGACGGGACTTGTCGCGGCGAATATCACCCGCTGCTCTTCCTGCACTTGCAGCGCGCCCAGCGCCAGCCAACTGGGGTGGTTCTTCGGACCTTGCCGCGCCAGGGTTGTCCCATCGGTACGAAGACTGCCGATTTGCAACCACCCGTTTCCGGTTCTGAAAACCATGGCGGCAGACTCCCCGTCAGTGCTCTTCAGTCCTTCACCGGCTGCTTCTCTCCAAGGTTGCAAGCCGGTCGCCTGGCGGTCTGCAGCCGAAACAAATTTCATTCCCACTAGAAACTGCGCCGTGGCCGCGCGAGGTGAGGTGAGGATGAACTCCCGCCGCGGTTGGATGTCCTTGTGATCGAGATCCTTGAAAAGCTCGGCGGGAATGGGAGTCCGAGCTTCCTTCCAGGTCGTGTTCGGTCCCAGGGCGGTCAGCAGCGCCGATGCCTTTTGGCGCTCGATAGAGGCTTGCGCCCCGTCCATCTGCAACCGCGATCCGGGAGGCGTGTGGAGCAGCCACGAAAAGGTGTGATTTCCGGCTGCGCGCAGCCGGTCGCGCACAATCAGGATGTCGGGTTTCAGGAAAAAAAACTCGCGCCGGTAGCTCTTCAGTCTGCCGTCGTAAGCCGAGGTCAAATCGGCAGCGAGATAATCGAACGCACCGGCCAGCAACTGAGAAGTGAAGTGGGGGTAAGCGAAGCCGGACCAGTACCGCCCGGCGAAAGCGCCCTGGCTAAACGGGTCGTCGTCCACAAGCACGGTATTGTGCCCCGACGCTTGTGAAAAGTAGTCGGCATAGTGCGGATCCGTGTAGTAATTGGCGTGGCCCGCTTCGGCAATCAATTCCTGGCCGAAGGCCGCCACTTGAAAGCTTCCCTCATCGTGGTGCTCGTGGTTGAACCAGGGGCCGACTCGAAGTGAGATGACCGTCGAGGCTGGATTCCAGCCGCTGCGCAGCACCGCGCTGCCACGCTTTGGAAATACTCGCGAGGGCGGCGGAGGATTGAAAGGCTGGGGCGGTTTTGAGCAGCAAGCCAAATCCAGCGGACCCAGCATCTCTTCGAAGAAGTGCCCGTTCGGACCGACCGGAGAACCGTGAGAAAGATTGAGATGGGTCCCCGCGTCGTAGAACGACCGCAAGGCGGGAATCCCCGCATGCTCGGCTGTCCAGGCGAAGCCCGAAAGGCCTTTGAGGCGGCCGTCAAAATCACCGGTGTCGAGCTCGCGGCGAGGCCGCGCGGTAGCGTAATAAGGCCACCAGAAGCCTTCGAACACGCGCCGAGCGCCCTGCGGCCGCACCCCGAGGGCCCCCAGCCCGCTCATCCCCCAAGAGATTCCTTGCATGGCAAAATTCTCGTATCCGATGGGCTCAGCTTCGCTGCCATCGCCGGGAAACAGGCCCCGCAAGAGCTGCTCGAAGGCACATGTCAGCTCAGTCAGCGCAGGACCCTCGCGGTGGTCCCAGCCGGCCGTGTCTCCGGCGTCCGCCACGGCGGCGGCAATTGCCCCGCCCAGGGAATTCGCCATCCAGTTACTGGCGCCGATGGGGTCGCGATTGTAAGAAAAATATTCCTTGCTGGTCGGCTCAATGACTTTTTCCCAAAAGGCCTGCGCCACCGCGGCCTTCTCTTGCGGCGTCAGCTCATCGGCGATCAGGTCGTAGCCAAAGGCCACGAGTTGGGTGAAGACCCCGACTTCGTAGTAGGTTCTCAAGCCATGCGAGCGCCACCGAGGTGGGACCCACGCCTTCCACTGGATCATGGTGAGCAAGGCTCTGCGTGCCGCCGCCAGCGCGTTAGGATTTCCATTGAGGCGATAGTCGAGGGCATTGTAGGCGACGGCGCTGGCATATTCGTTTGCGACTTCAAAATATGGTCGCAATTGCCCGGGAAAGGCGGGTCCGATGCCGGGACCCGAGGGCATCAAATTAATGTCGTTCCCTACTGCGATATGGTCCGTCAGATGGGTTGCCAGCCTTTCGGCTCGCCGATGAATCTGCTCCCTCAAGCCGGCGTACCGTTCATCACTCCTCAGCGCCTCCAGACGTTCATTGGAAAGCAGCAGCCGGGGATGAGGCGGGATTTTTCCCAATACCAGAAAACGAAATGCCGTCCGCGCCGCCCCTTGGGCCACCTCCGCACGCCACAAGCCTGGCGTTGCATGATCACCCAGGGCAATGGCCACTTGCCTGCCTGCCAGTACCCTTACGTGGGCATTCACCGGATTGCCCTGGCCTTTGAAAAGTGAGACGCGAAGCGACGGTAGGGAGGATTTCAGAACTAATTTCAGAGGCTGCCCGACATGGAAGATTTCCGGCACGACTTGCGCTTGCTGGGGCGAAGACACCAACTTGGGACGCGCCAGTGCGACTTCTGGTGGACGCGCGGCGTGCGCGACAAATCGCTCCAGAACCCATCGGGACGTGCACCCCTCCGGAGGAGCGAGGAGCCGTCCCCGGAGGATGATGGCATCCATGGGCGTGAGGGTGGTGACTCCCAAGTCCCGGCCGCGGAGTTGAACGGCGTGCTCGCCGTCACCCGAGGGCAGAGGAGCCGAGTAGAGACGACCATCAGTTCCGACCAGCGTCAGGGTGAGCCCGCTCAGTCGCCCGGCAATCTTCAGCCGATAACCCACTTCAAAGCGTGCCTCAGGGCCTGTCCAGAATTTCAGAGGACGAATCAGCCCGAACTGCGGCCTCGATTGGCCATGCGAGAGGAAAGTGTGAAGCAAGACCGTGTGGGGTCCTTCTTGTTCGGTATACAACGAGGGGTCATAACCGACGTCCTGAGCCAGCGGGAAGCTCATCCAACCTGAAAACCCCTGCGTCCAATCCGCCCGGAAGGTCCAGGGCACGACGGCAGGTTCCAGGACCTTGGGTGGCGGCGTGGCTCCCGCCCAAACCGCGAAAAGCACCACGACAGCCGCGAGGCTTCCTCGGACCCACAGCCTCTGCTTCAACAGACCGGCACGCTTGGGCACCCGGGCATTCGAAATCGAGTCTGAGTTACGCATGACTTTAACGCTCCCGCCCTGAGGGCGGCCCAGCCCCGTTTTCCGCACCCCCAGCAAGGAATGGGCGTCCGGGGCCAGCGCGAAGCATCGCTTGAGGGAAGATGAAAGACCGAATCCTCCCCCCTCCTGTGCAGCTTATAGAATAGCCTTCTGGCAGGTTAAACGCGGCAGCTGACGGAAGTCAACGCGCGTTTCTGCCGCGGAAGATGTGACTTCCTGCCCGAGCAGACCCCAGCCGGGGACCGCTACGAGCCGTCAAGACCGACCGGCTCGCAGGAAACGGTACACGTGAACGTCGTGGGGGGCGAACCAGTCCGTGAACCTGCCGTCCTCCACTCTCACGTGGCGAGGTGATTCAAACAGGACCTTTCCCTCCTTGATCCCCTTCGGAAGACCCGAAAACGTGTACTGCAGTGTCTCGCCTTCCCGCTTGGCAGCCAGGATGTAGATATAATTCCCCGCCTCCCGCACAGTAAACTCCAGTCCGGTTTCGCCCTTCACGTGAATCGCCAACGAAGAGTTGGGTGCAACCAGCGCCGGATAGAGCGGACTCTGCGGACGATATTCCTCTAAAACCGGCTCCAGCACGCGGCGGTAGAACGTCCAATTCCAACCGTAAGGGCGGTCCGTGTCGCCCATGCACTTTTCCAGCCCTCCACCAAAGTACAAGAGGGCGCGCGCGCCGTTGATGATCGCTTCGTAACTCATGTACCGTTCCTGCGCAAAGGTCGGAAAGCGGAGCGTCTTGCCCGGCTTAGCGACTCCGCTGAAGCAAATCTGCAGGGTCATCATGAGGCCCTTCCCGCTGCCGCTAGCATTCCGGATGACCTTCGTGTAGTCGCCCACCTCGCTCAGTTGGTGGCTGGGGATGGAATAATCCCGAGGAGGATATTTAACGGGGTAGATATCAATGGCCCCGACATCGTAATCCTGCGCGTAAGGCCGCAGCGCGGAGGTCAATGCCGACGCAGTGTGGACGTTCTTTACGATCGGCGCTTGCGTGATCCAGACCGGATGGTTCGGGTCCAGCTGATGAACCGTATCGTAAAAAGTGCGCAGATCCCTCGGCGGGATTTTCCCCCAGGCGGGCTCGTCCGCGCCTTTCCAGAGGAAAATGGCGGGATTATTCCGGTATCGCCGGACCACGCTTTCCAGTTGTGCCCTCTTTTGCTGATCCCCCGGGGGAATCACCGCCAGACGGGCAATTGAAAGCGCCACCTTGATCCCATTTTGGTTGGCTTCTTGCAACAGCGAGTCTACCTCTGCTTCCGGGCCCGGGCCCCAGGGCTTGCGGTGAGAGAGCCACTGGAAAAAAACAAAACCGTTCTTTGCCAGTTCGGCGAAGGCGTTTGTCCCATCGGGGGCTTTGGCGCCAGTGGGCGGGCCGGTTGTGAAACCGATGGGGAATACGACCTTGCCGGTGACTACGAACTGCCCGTCGACTCCCACACGTACCTTCATCGGGCCGTCGGCAGCCCATGCTGCCACGGGCAGGAAGAAGAGAATCACAAGCAATTTCAAGATCGGGAAGGCTCTATCACCGTTCACGTCTGATCCTTTCCGTTGAATGTAAATATTGCGTCTGACCCGAGCAAGGCTACTCCAAGAGCAGTGTCGCCAGTCGCGTTCTGTGTAACAAGGTTATGTCTTGACGCCAATTGTGTGCCGAAAGCCCGGACTCTCGAAGCCAAAAACACCTGCGAGACCCGTCGTCCCCTGCAGGCGAGCAAGGAGGTCCGTCCTCAGGAAAGGGCGGCAACCGAATACCCTCATCTTGAGGAAAGGAACTTTTCAAGGATCGCCGACGCGTCTCCAGAAGGACTCGATCGCTGCACGTGTTGTTTGCCGAGCCACAGCCGGGTCTCCCGACAGCAAGGCGTTAGCAATATTCCGGTGAGTTTGGGCGTTCGCTACGAGGTCCAGGCTTCGCTGGCGCAGCTCCCGGACCATCCAAAAGGCGAAAACCGGAACCGTGATCTGCGAAAGAGCCCTCTCCAGAAAGGGATTGCCGGAGTATTTCCAGAGTGTGCGATGAAATCGCAAGTCGAGGTGGTAGTAACGCTGGATATTGCCTTCCTGAGCCGCCTCCTTGAGTTCTCCGGCGATAGTTTTCAATTCTTCGGGATTCCAAGTTGCTCGGTTCCGCACCGCCAACTCAACGGCCAGGGGCTCCCACTCAACCCGAAGTTCGTAAATTTGTCCGACCTCACCAACCGTGAGGTTCTGAACACAATACCCCCGGTTCGGGGTGTGGACCTCCAATCCCTCACCGGCCAGCGTCTTCAACGCCTCTCGAACCGTCGGCTGGCCAATTCCCAATTGGCGGGCGATTCTGGATTCCACGATCCTTCCGCCGGGACCCAACTTACCGGAAATGATGGCGTTCCTTAATACGCCCGCGATGCGGTCCGGAACACTCGCGCGGCCCGCGAGCGCGTCGCTTATCTCCTGGGCGGCTAGTTCTGTGTCTGCTCCCTGTGCCATTCTGGCCTCGACTCCTTTCGTATCGGCCACCTCATCGCCTACTGCGGCTTGGGCGCTGGCGATGGGATGTAAGGAACCGCTTGCGTCCCCCGGACGCGCATGTGCTCCTGGTGCGGAAGTTGGACGTAGGGCGGATAGGTGATGTGCACGGGGTCGAGGACGGAATGAATCCCCTGCGGCACCGGAATGACGTCGGGCGCCAGGGGGCTCTGGCTGAAATCAAAGCAATCAGCCATATTGTTGGCGCGGCCGTCGCGTGACGTCAGATGCTTCAGGTTCCAGCGCGCTTCGATGAACTTCAGAACCGAAGTGAAGTCATAGGTGTAATGCGACTCGTGTCCCTTTTTGACAAAAGGCGAGATCACAATCATCGGCACGCGCGGCCCGTAGCCGTAAGCGTCCACTTCCGGCGGCTGAACGTGATCGTAAAAGCCGCCGTAGTCGTCCCAACTCAAAAAGATCACGGTGTTCTTCCAGTAAGGACTTTGCATCAGCGCATTGATGACGCGCGTCACGTACCACATGCCTTGTGCCAGCGGTTCAGGCGGATGCTCGCTGTCCTGAAAATCCGGGATAATCCAACTGACCTGGGGCAGAGAGCCCTCCTTCACATCGCGGTAGTATTCATCCAAATCAACCAGGCGGCTCATACTGGCGGAGCTGTCGCGGATGGCTTTGAAGCCCGGCATGGGGTTCCACAAGGTCAGGATTTTCGGGTCGGGACATGCCAGTTGAGAAAAGTGGGCGTTGAGCTTGCAGCCGCCCGATTTGTCCGGACGCGTCTCCACGTAATATTTCCAACTGATATGCTGGCCGGTAAAGCGTTTAACGATGGAGGCGAAGCTGAATCCGTCGTCGTCGTCCATTTCGCGCTTCAACACCGCCAGTGAGCCGATGTTGTTGATCTCCTGCGATTGTGCGGCCACCGTGTAAACATGGTTCGGCGAGCTGCCCGTCATTTCAGAAGAAAAAAAGCGGTCGCAAAGCGTGTAGAGACGGGCGTAGTCCCAGTAGTTCGGAATGTCGCGTTGATCGTAGTAGCCCATGGTGTAGGGCGATCCTTCCGCCCACACAAAACCCCGCATGGTGCCGCGATCGTAGGCGGCGTGAGCCGTCTCCCAGCTATGCTCGAGGTCCAGCAGGGGCTGCCCCGCCGGCATGTGGAAGGGCTTCACGCACTGCTTGCTCCCCGGCATGACGGGCAGGCAGGTAGACGGCGGGATGC
>JBJKQV010000028.1:0-3683 GCA_046704985.1 Terriglobia bacterium | reverse complement strand
GCCGCGCAGTCGCCCAGCGATCCCGAGGTTTACTTGATGCGCGCGCGCGTCGAGGAAGAGGCGCTGGACTTTACCGCCGCCGAGCGCGACTGGAAGAAGCGCGCCGAGCTTCTTCCCGACCACGCGGCGGGCGAGCTGGAGCTGGCGGATTTCTATCACCGCCGCCTGGAGCCGAGCGAGGAAGTTCAGGCCCTGGAAGCCGCGGCGCGCGCTCCCGCCGACAGCGCCGACCGCCTGCGGCCCGCGACCGAGCAGCGTTCCTGGCGCGCCTTCGAGCGCATCTTCCAGGTGATTCGCGACCAGGCGCTTCCCGCCGCGGTCTCGTCGCGGACGTATCAGGCCTGGATCACGCGCTACCCGAAGGAGTCTTCGGTCTATTCGCGTTATTTCGATTTCCTGCTCGCGCAAAAAGAATTTGCCACGGCGCAGGAACTCATCGCCGTTTACGAAAAGGCCTTTCCGGACGACCGGGTGTTTCCGGTGCGCGCCCGAGCGTCGCTCGCCGACGCGCGCGGCTCGACGGCGGAGGCGCTGGCGCTCTACGACCGCGCCTATCAGCCCCTCTGGCCGCCCCAGCTGATTCAGGACTACTTCCGCCTGCTCAAGAAGACGCACCGCCTGCGCGATTATCTGGCGCGCGCGAGGGCCGCGGTCGGCGCCCGCCCGCAGGATTTCGCCGCCGCTTCGCGCGTCTTCTACTACTTCCAGCAGGAAGCAAACCTGGCGGAGGCGCGGCGGGCGCTGGTGGAATATCGCCTGCGCATGGAAGCCGCGCACGCGACCTGGACCGCCCAGGAGTTGTGGCAGCTCGGCAAACTTTTCGAGGCTATCCACGAATACAACCAGGCGGCGCAGTGCTACTACGCGCTCTACAGCTTGCCGGGTGCGGGCGCCGCCTCCGCCGAGAAGTCCCTGGCCGCGCTCCTCAACCTGCTGTTCACGGCGCCCGAGCAGCCCATCGCTTTCGGCCGCGAAGATTTCTCCATGGTGCGCGACATCGGCACCCTCGACCCTTACCCGGGTTTCCTGAACGGCATCGTCTCGCTGCTGCTCAACACCCAGGAGCCCGGCCGGCAGTACTATCAGGCGGAGAATTCTTCGCGCAGCTACTTCCACAGCGTGCGCGCTGCCGAGCTGCTGGGGCTCTTCGACGCGCGCTTTCCGCACTCGCCGCGGCGCACGGCGTTGCACGCCCAACTGATCGAGGCTTACGCCAACTACGGTGAAGACGCCGCAGTGATCGGCGCGGCGCAGGCGTTCCTTAAGGATTTTCCGCGCGCGCCGCAGCGCCTGCGCGTGGCTCTCGATCTCGCCGACGCGCTGGCGCGCACCCACCACGTGGACGAAGAACTGGCGCTCTACGATCGCTTGCTGGACGAGCTGGGCGCGCAGGCCGAGCACGTGCCGCTGGGCAGCGAGGCGCCCCGGCGTTACGCGCCGCGTTATTCCTATCCGCGCGCCGGGGAGTATTCGTCTGGCGCGGGCAGCGCTTCGCCCGCGGCGGGCGGTCCGCGCTCGCCCGCCTACGCTCGCGTGCTGGACCGCGCCGTCGCCCGCCTCGTCGAGCTCAAGCGTCCCATGGACGTGCTGGCGCTTTACCGCCGCGAAATCTCCCGCAACCCCGACGACCCGGGCCTTTACGCGCGCTTCGCCACTTTCCTTGAGCAGAACCAATTCGGCGAGCAGACCGAAGAGCTCTATCGCCGCGCCATGAAGCAGTTTGCCGATCGCAGTTGGTATCAACGCCTGGCGCGCTGGTATTTGCGCCGGCGCGAGATGGCGCAATTCCAGGCGCTCAGCGAGCAGATCATCCAAACCTTCTCGGGCTCGGAGCTGGAAAGCTATTTCCGCGACGTCGTTCCTTCAGCTTCCTTCGACTCGCAGCTCTATCTGCAACTGAACCTTTTCGCACACCGGCGTTTTCCGCACAACCTGGTGTTCGTCAACAACCTGCTGAGTGCCTACACCGCGCGGCCGACTTACAGCCATGCGGCGTGGGTCGACCTGCTGCGCCGGAACTGGTTTTACGACCCCGAGCTGCGCACGCGTTATTTCTCCTACCTGTCGTCGCAGGGGAGCCTGGAATCGGAGTTGGAATCAGTGCGCCACGTCACCTCGACTTCCGCTGACGCCACGCCCACACAGCTTGCCCAGGCCGACCCTGCCGCCGCCCAGTTCATTGCCGAAGCCGACCTCTGGCGCTGCCGCTACGAAGCCGCCGCGCCCTTCCTGCGCGCGCTGGCGGAGGAATATCCCGCCGACTTCGCTTTGGATCGCCGCACCTCGGACCTCTACCGGTCGCTCGCCGCTTTCGATCCCGCCGACACTTCCGTGGCGGTGGGGATTGAAGAGAAGCTGGCGCGCTTCGAACCGCGCAACGCGGGGGTGCTGACGCGTATCGGCGACATCTACGCCGACCGCAACCTCTTTGCGGACGCGCGTCCTTACTGGGACCGCGTCGCCAAGCTCGAACCGGGCACCTCCGGCGGCTACTTGCAGGCCGCCACGGTCTATTGGGACTATTTCCAGTTTGACGACGCGCTGCGGCTGATCCGGGAGGGCCGCACGGCGCTTCACGAGCCGGCGCTCTTTTCCTACGAGGCGGGGGCGGTTTACGAAGGCGCGCGCGATTATCCGCACGCGCTGGAAGAATACGTGCACGGCGCGCTCTCGAGCGAAGAGGACTCGGCGAGCCGCGCGCGCCTGCTGGATTTGGCACGGCGGCCGAAACTCGCCCCGGTCGTCGACCGCCTGACGGCTGCGCCCGCCGCCGGGCCGCACCCTTCTCTTGCCGCCGTCAGCCTGCGCGTTGAGGTGCTTTCGGCGCTCCATCACCGCGACGAGCTGGGAAAATATCTCGGCGCGCTTGCCGAAAACGCCTCCTCGGCGGAACTGCTCGATCAAGTGCAGTCCTCCGCCGCCCAGTTCGGATTCGCGGGCATTCAGACGCGCGCGCTCGAGCGCGAAATCGCCCTCAGCCGCGATCCCGTCGAGCAACTTCAATTGCGCCTGAAGCTGGCCAACCTTCAGGAATCGCAACACGACCTCGCGGCGGCCCAACAAACCCTCGAGAAGCTCTACAGCGAGCACCCGAAAATTCTGGGCGTCGTCCGCGCCACGGTGGATTTCTACTGGCGCCACAAGATGTCCGGCCCGGCCATTCAAACCCTGCTCGCGGCGGCGCAGGCTTCCTACCCGGCGCTCAAGACGCAGTTCACTTTTGAGGCGGCGCGCAAGGCCACCGAGGCGGGCGAGTACGCCCGGGCGCGCCAGTTGCTCGCCTCGCTGCTCGAGGCCGACCCTTACAACGCCCAGGACCTGGCCGCCCTGGCCGATACTTACGCCCGCCAGAACGACAACGCCGGCCTGCGCGATTTCTACCTCGCCAAGATTCAGGGGTTTCAGAAGGCGCCGCTTTCCGCGAGCGACAAGACGGAACGGATCGCCTCTTTGCGCCGCGGCCTCATCCCCGCGCTCACGCACCTGGAGGATTACTCGGGTGCCCTCGACCAGTACATCGAAGTCCTCAACCGTTTTGCAGAGGATCAGGACCTGACGCAGCAGGTTGCCGCTTACGCCGACCAACACAACCTGCGCGCACGCCTGCTCGGCTACTATGACAAGACCGAGCAGGCTTCGCCCAAGGACTACCGCTGGCCGATGGTGCTGGCGCGGCTGCAGAC
>JBJKQV010000027.1:0-13358 GCA_046704985.1 Terriglobia bacterium | reverse complement strand
CCGCGGATGGTGGGAATCCAATCCCAGCCGATGGAGGCGTGGAAAGTGGGATTGTCGATTCCCAGGGCGCCGCCGTTGCGGCCGGGCGTGGCAAAGATTTTCTGCTTGGTGCTGCCCGGCGTGTCGTTTTTCTCGATGCGCACCGCCAGGGCATTCGCCTGCCCGGGGCGCAGGCGCCCGGTGACGTCGAACCGCCCGCGCATGAACGCGCCTTCGATGCGCCCCAGGCGCGCGCCGTTCAGATAGACCTCGGCCTTCCAGTTGATGCCGTCAAAATTAAGCCAGGCGCGCCCATCGCGCTCGGCGGGCGGCGCTGTGAACTCGGTGCGGTACCAGAAGTCGGCGTAGAAAAAGGAATCGGAAATCTGCAATTGGTTGGCACCGTAGTTGGGATCGGGAATCGCCCCCACGTTCAGGTAGCTGGTTTGCACCGTGCCGGGAACTGTGGCGATGACCCAATCGTCGTCCTTGAAGCCGGGTTGCGAGAGCGCCGCGCCGTCGTCGGCGACCAGAGAATCGCGTTGCAGCTTCCAGGCGCCGCCTGCTAAATCCAACCGGCCGTCCTTGCGCGGCGCGGGATGCGGACGCGCCACGAATCCGCCGCGGCCGTACACTTCGATTTCGCTCAGCGCGTAACCCGCCGGCGTCGCCGGCCGCTCCATCAGCACGCGCACGTAGCGCCCGCGCGCGGGCGGAGAGAATTTGAATTCGTCGCTCGCGCCCGCGGTGGCGGGCAAAGTTTGCAGGTCGCGCCAGGTCTGGGCATCGTCCGAAACCTGCAGCCGCCCTTCCGCCGCGCGCGCGACCCAGGTCAGCACCACGCGGTCAAACTCACAACTGGCGCCCAGGTCCACGTAGACCCACTCTTCGCCGAGTCCGGCGCTCAGCCAGACGCTGGTGAACTGATACGGCCCGCCCACTTCTACGCGCCGTCCCCGGCTGTAGAACGCCACCTGGCCGATCTGCCAAGGGGCCGTCACGCCGCGCAAGGAAGTGGGAAACCCGCCGAACTGAACGCGGAAATACCGCACCCGGACGGGCGCGCGGAGCGGAATCGAGGGTTTGAACAACTGGCCGAATTTGGCGAACAGCGGCGGATAACCTTCCACGGAAACGGGTGCGGGGCCGGTCAGGCGCCCGCGCTCGGTCCACGTCCGCGCATCGTCGGAGGTGAGGACCGTAAAGCTCAGCTTGGCCGGTTGCAGGCGCCGCGCTTTCACCACCGCCACCACGTCCACGCGGTCGATCTCCGGCAAAGGATCGCCGTCCGCGACACGCACCTCGACGTAAGGCCGCGGGCCGCGCAGGTCTACGGTGGTAGTGGGTTCGTGGTCGAGAAAGAATTCGCGCTCGCGCTTGGGGAGAATGCCCCGCGTGCTCAGTTGCGTTTCAACTCTTTCGGGAAGGCGCGGCGACTTGATGCCGTCGGTGACCAGCTGTGCCGTCAGGTTGTAGTCGTAGCTCGAGGAATGATACGCGGGGCGGCGCAGCGCCAGGTTGCGATAGGTGGAATCGTCGCGCACCAGCACGGGGCTGAAGTCGTCGCGCGGGTCTCCGGGGTAAACGCCCAGGCCGCGCGTGTAATTGCCCGCGCCGGGCTGCGGCTCGGCAGCGGGCGAGGCCTGTTCCCCGCCGCTCTTGCCGCCCGCCACGCCGGAGGGCAGCTCGGAAGCGGCGGCGAGCCGCTGCCATTCCTCCCAGCCCACGGCGGCGCCCGCGATGGTTTTTTTCAGAAAACCCCGCCTGGAAGTTGCCATCCCATTTCCCCCTGTTGCTTGTGCTGTCGCGCCTGATGCGGGCCACGCGAGAGGCGATAGTATACCCGTTTTCGCGCACGCGCACTTTTCGGTTGACGCTCCGCGCGCGGGCCGCTAGATTGGGCGCTTCCCGGCAGCATGCCCGAGGGATTCCCATGCCCGACCTGAACGTCGCGCTGATCGGTTACAAATTCATGGGCAAGGCGCACTCCAACGCCTTCCGCCAGGTGCGGCGCTTTTTCGCCGGCCGTCTGACGCCGCGCATGAAGGTGATCTGCGGGCGCGACCGCGCGGCGGTGGAGCGGGCGGCGCGCGAGATGGGTTGGGAGGAAGCGGCCACCGACTGGCGGCGCGTGGTCGCGCGCCGAGACATCGACGTCGTGGATATCGCGACCCCCGGACACCTTCACCATCCCATGGTGCTGGCCGCGGCGGCGGCGGGCAAGCACCTGATCTGCGAAAAGCCCCTGGCCAATTCGCTGGCGCAAGCGCGCCAGATGCTGCGCGCCGTCGAGCGCGCCCGGGTCAAGCATCTTCTCATGCACAACTATCGCAAGATTCCCGCCGTGGCCTTCGCTCGCCGGCTCGTCGAAGACGGAAAGATCGGCCGCGTTTACCACTACCACGGCGCTTATCTTCAGGACTGGATTCTGGATCCGAAATTTCCGCTCGTTTGGCGGCTTCAGAAGAAATTCGCGGGCAGTGGGGCGCTGGGCGATATCGGCTCGCACGCCGTGGACCTGGCGCGCTACCTGAACGGCGAATTCGCCTCCGTCTGCGCGCAGATGACCACCTTCATCAAGGATCGGCCGATCCCCGGGCGCCGCCGGCGCGGGCGCGTCAGCGTGGACGACGACGCCAACTTCCTGGCGCGTTTCCGCAACGCGAGCGCCGGGGTTTTCGAATCCTCGCGCCTGTGCGGCGGGCGGAGGAACTTCAACACCTTTCAGATTTACGGCAGCAAGGGCTCGCTGGCCTTCAATTTGGAACGCATGAACGAGCTGGAATTCTTCGACGCCACGGCGCGCCGCACCGAGCAGGCGTTCAAAACCATCCTGGCCACCGAAGCCGAGCACCCGTACGCCGGCCGCTGGTGGCCGCCCGGACACCTCCTCGGCTACGAGCACACCTTCGTGCATGCCGTACACGATTTCCTTGTGGCGCTTGAAAAGGATAAAATACCCAGTCCGAATTTTTACGACGGCGTCGCGAATCAGGCGGTGCTCGACGCGGTGGAACGGTCGGCTAAGAGCGCACGGTGGGAGCGGGTTCGAGAGACAGTGAACAGTGAACAGTGAACAGCAAAAAGCGGGCAAGAGGGTGGTGTTCCAGGAGGCCCGCGGGGCCACCGGAATTTGCTGCTCCCGAACAGACAGGAGCGGGCTCGAGAGACAGTGAACAGTGAACAGCAAAAAGCGAATCGGGCTGCGGGACCCCAGGAGCCGCCGCGGGACTACCAGGATTTGCTGGTCTGGAAGAAAGGCATGGTGCTGGCGCGGCAGGTTTACGAAGTCACCCGGCGATTTCCGGACTCGGAGAAGTTCGGCCTGGTAGCTCAGATGCGCCGCGCGGCGGTTTCGATTCCCTCCAACATCGCGGAAGGTCAGGCGCGCCACACCACGGGAGAATTCATCCAGTTCCTCTCCCACGCCGAAGGCTCGGTGGCCGAACTGGATACGCAGTTGATCTTGAGCGCGGATTTGAGCTTCTGTACGCGCGAGCACGCCCGGGAAGCTCATAGCCTGATTCTGGAGTTGCGCAAAATGCTCAGCGCGCTGCGCATCAGCCTGGCGCGCAGCAAGCAGGCTGCTGAGCGGAGGTAATAGAGCCACTAGCTTTGGGCCGTGGGGTCCCAGCTGTTACCTCTTCGCTGTTCACTGCTTGCGTTTTTCGGCTGTTCACTGTTCACTGTTTTTGGTTTTCTGCTGTTCACTATTCACTGTTCACTTTTTCGGTTTTCGGCTGTTCACTGTTCACTGTTCACTGCCTTTATGTCTTACGTGATGGGCATCGACGTCGGCACCACGGGCACGCGGGCGGTGATCGTGCGTCCGGACGGAGTGGTAGCGGGCGAGGCGACCGCCGACCATCTGCCCATGGCCATGCTGCACCCCGGCTGGGCGGAGCAGGACCCGGAAGACTGGTGGCAGGCGGCCATCCAGGCGGTGCGCGGGGCGCTGGAAGCCGCGCAGCTTCAGGGTTCCGACATTGCCGCGGTAGGTTTCTCGGGGCAGATGCACGGCGTGGTGCTGCTCGATCACACTTACGGCGTGCTGCGTCCGGCGCTCATCTGGTGCGACCAGCGCAGCCAGGCGCAGTGCGACTGGATCACTTCCCAGGTAGGCGCCCAGCGGCTGATCCGCCTGGTCTCCAACCCCGCCCTGACGGGCTTTTCCGCCCCCAAGCTCCTCTGGGTGCGCGAGCACGAGCCGCAGGTTTTCGAGCACGCCGCGCACTTCCTGCTGCCCAAGGATTTCGTGCGCTTCCGCATGACGGGGGAATTTGCCACCGACGTTTCCGACGCTTCGGGCACGCTGCTGTTCGACGTGACGCGGCGGCGCTGGTCGAAGGAAATGATGGCGGCGCTTTCGCTCGACGCCGGCATGTTGCCGCGCGCTTACGAGTCGACGGAAGTGACCGGGCAAATCAGCCGCGAGACGGCGCTGGTGACGGGCCTCGAGCCGGGCACGCCGGTAGTGGCGGGCGCGGGCGACCAGGCGGCGAGCGCGGTGGGCAACGGCATCGTGCTGCCGGGACGCACCTCCGCCACGCTGGGCACTTCGGGCGTGATCTTTGCCTACACCGAAGCCCCCAAGCTCGACCCGCGCGGCCGCATCCACACTTTCTGCCACGCCGTGCCCGGCAAGTGGCACGTGATGGGAGTGACGCAGGGCGCGGGGCTTTCGCTGCGCTGGTTCCGCGAGCATTTTGGAGCGGCGGAAAGCTGGTACGCGGAACGCGTGGGCGCCGACACTTACGAACTGCTGACGCGCGAAGCCGCGCAGGCGCCGCCGGGCAGCGGCGGGCTGCTCTTTCTCCCCTACCTGATGGGCGAGCGTACGCCGCACCTGGACGCGCAGGCGCGCGGGATGTGGTTCGGACTGACCGCCGCCCACACGCGCGCCCACCTGATCCGCTCCATGCTGGAGGGCGTGGCCTTCAGCCTGCGCGACTCGCTGGAGATTTTTCAGGAGCTGGAAATTCCCGTGGAAAAAATCTGCGCCTCGGGCGGCGGCTCGCGCAGCTTCCTGTGGCGGCAGATTCAGGCCGACATCTACCGCCACCCCCTCATCACCCTGCGCACCTCGGAAGGCTCGGCCTTCGGCGCGGCGCTGCTGGCGGGGGTGGGCGCGCGCGTTTACGGCTCCGTCGAGGAATCGGCGCGCGAAGCCATCCAGGTGAGCGAACGGATGCTTCCTCAACCCGCCAACGAGGCCGTCTACGATCGGCTCTACCAGGTTTATCGCCAACTCTATCCTGCGGTGCGGGAACAGATGCACCAACTGGCAGGTGAGGAAGGTTCCCCGCCCGCGCCCCAGTCAGCCTGAGCCGGGAACCGGAAAAGAGGAATCATGCGCCGTTTCTTTGTGGGATTGTTTCTGGCCGCGGGACTGTTCCCCGCCCTGCTGGCCGCGCAGACTTACTCGGTGAGCGTGCACGACGTGGAAGGCCACGCGACCTACCACTTGCGCGACGCCGCACGGCAGATGGACGTGGGGGTAGTGCCCGACATGGGCAACATCGTCTACACCTTCCAGGACCACGGCAAGGACGTCATCGTTCCCATTCCTTCGCTCACCGGATTCCTCAAGACCCACTGGTTTTGCTGCGGCATCCCCTTTCTCGCTCCCTGGGCCGACCGCATTGACCAGAACTATTTCTATTTTCAGGACAAGCAATACCGGTTCAACGAATCGCTGGGCAACTTGCTGCACGTTCCGCCCACCCACTTCATCATCCACGGGCTGCTGGTCTTCGATCCCCACTGGAAGGTCGTGCGCGTGGGGGCGTCGGATTCCGAGGGCGCTTTCATCACCTCGCGCCTGGAATTTTACAAGTATCCCGAGCTGATGGCGCAGTTCCCCTTCGCGCAGGTCTACGAGGTCACTTACCGGCTCAAGGACGGCAAGCTCGAAAACATCACGCACGTCATCAACAAGAGCGCCTCCGACATTCCGATTGACTACGGTTTCCACCCCTACCTGCACCCCGACGGCCCGCGCCAGGACTGGCAAGTCTCCATCAACGCCACCGACCACTGGAAGGTGGACGACCACACGCGGCTCATTCCTACGGGTGAGATCGAGCCCGCCGACGCCCTGGTTCCCCACATCTCCAACTTCCGGCTCGGCAAGACTTTCCTGGACGACTCCTTCTCGGGCCTGGTGCGCGACCCCGAGGGCCATGGACATTTCTGGGTGCAGGGCAAAACGGGAAAAATCGAAGTGATTTTTGGAAAGCATTACGGCTTCGGGCACGTTTACGCCCCGCCCGGCCAGAATCTGATCTGCTTCGAGCCCGAAACCGGACCCACCAATGCTTTCAACCTCAACCACGCCGGAAAATTCCCCGGCTTGGTGGTGGTCAAGCCCGGCCAAACCTTCAAAGCGCACTTCTGGATCGTGCCCACGGGATTCTGAGTTCGCTCCCGTCGCCCAAGCCCGCCCCAATCCCGCCGCGGCGGGCCGGCGGTTATTGCTGCCATCAAAAAGAACGATTGGACGAGTGCCCGCGGCTTTCCTAGACTGGAACTGCCATGAATCACCGCTCACCCGCCGCGCGCGGTTCGCTAAGATGCTGGCATTGCCCCACTTGTCTCGTTCCCGTTGCCCCGCAGAACCTCTTCGCGCGGGGAGCATCTAAACCACTGACGAATCACCGCCCGCCCCTAAACTGAAGCTCCGTCACGATCGATCCAGGGGAAGAAAGGAACGCGATGCAGGACGCAAAACGGACGGCGAAGAAGTATCTGTTGGCCAGCGACTTCGATCAGACGCTGAGCTTTCACGATTCCGGGCACATCCTGAGCGAGCTGGTGGGCATCCCCGCCCGGGAGTTCGAGCGCAAGACGGCCGTGCTGGCGGTCCAGAACTTCGTGCAGCAGGGCGCGGAGCTGGCCTACCTGCTGCTTCACGATCCCGAATACCGGGCGCGCGTCCGCCGGCAGCACCTGATCGAGACGGGCAAGCGCGTGCGGCTGAAGAAGAACATCCGGCAGCTGGCGGAACTGCTCCCCGCCGCCATCGAAGGTTTCGCGTTTGATTTTCACGTGATCTCGGCGGCGCCGCAGAAGGTCATCGAGTCGGCGCTGGAGGGCGCCTTGCCTGCCGACCATATTCACGGCACGGAGTTCGTCTACGACGAGGAGGGGCGCGTGGAGACGCTGGTGCGGGTAACGGCCGGCTACGGCAAGGTGGCCGCGCTCGACAACCTGCAAGCCCGGCTCGAAGTCGGCCCCGACCGCATTATCTACGTCGGCGACGGCAGCTCCGACATTCACGTCATGCTGCACACCAACCGGCGCGACGGTTACACCATCGCCGTTTCCGAAGCGAAGCGCATCACCCAGATCGCCAAGCGCACCGTCTTGAGCGACGACGCCCTCAGCATCCTGATTCCCGTCCTGGAGGACATCGCGGGCTGGGACTCGCACCGCATCCGCGCCTTCTTTGAAGCCCAGGGCCTGCTGATCCAAGCCTGGGACAAGGGGCGCACCGACTGGGTGACCATCGGATCCACAAAGCCGGGCGAGACCGGACCGGCCGAGCCCTCTGCGCCTTCGGTGATTTGATCGCGCCGCACGGCGCCCGGCAGCGACGCCGCTTTACTCGCCCTCAAGCCTGGGGTATTTTAAGAGCCCTACCGCGCCGGTTTGCGGCCCCGCAGCCGCCGGTTGAGCGGCTGCGGCGGGTGAGCGCGCCGGCGTGGCGCGTGAGCCCTGCGGCGGAAAACGATCACGAACGCTTCGAGGAGGAGCGCGACATGGCGAAGAGCAAGCAAGTCACCGTTTGGGTGGAGAGCACTCCCGGACAGCTGGCGCGTATCGCGCAAGCCCTCGCCCAGGCCAAGATCAACATCACCGCTTTCACCGCTTACGGCACGGGAGGAGAAAGTCCCGTGCGCATGCTGGTCACGAGCCCCACCAAGGCGCGCCAGGTGCTGCGCGGCCTGGGACTGCGCGTTACCGAGGAAGAGGTGCTGCGCGTGACCCTGGCCGACAAGCCCGGCAAGCTGGGCGAACTCGGCGCGCGCCTGCACAAGGCGGGCATCAACGCCCAGTACGCTTACGGCACGCTGGCCAAGGGATCGAAGAAAGCCGACATCGTGATGGGGGTTTCGGACCTGGCGGGCGCGGTGAAGGCGCTGCGCGGGCTGTGAGCGGCCGGCGCGTCACGCAAACGGATAGCGGCCGAGCTCCAAAGCGCGCGCAGCGACGCGGCGCCTGAGTTCGATCGAATCGGCGGGCGTGCGGCGCAGGAAGCGGCGCAGCAGCGCCAGCTGGGCGCGCAGCGTGTCGCCCTCGGCGATGCGCGCCAGTCCCCGCCGCGCGTCGGCTTCCATACGCTCCACCGAAGCTTCCAGGAAAGCGCGCGTGGCGGCGATGTCCGTCGCCGCTGCCTCGGCGCCTTGGCCGGCGATCTTCTTCTGGGCACGCAGCAGCGCGCTCTCCATGGCGTAAACTTCCGTCACCAGGTTGCTGAGCACGCCGATTACTTCCTGCTCGTCGGCGAGCGCTTGCAGATACTTCTGCACGGCGCTGCCGGCCACCAGCAGCACCACTTTTTTGGCGCCCTCGACCAGGCGCGCTTCCGCCGCCAGGGGCGAATCGTCCGCCGCCTCCTCGCCGGCGGGTGACCCCAGCACGTCGTCCAGCAACTTCTGCGCGGCGGGAATCAGCGCCAGATCGCCTTTCATCGAGCGCTTGAGCAGCATGTCGGTAATCAGCAGGCGGTTGATCTCGTTGGTGCCCTCAAAGATGCGGTTCACCCGCTGATCGCGATAGCCGCGCTCCACCGGATAATCGCTCGAAAAGCCATAGCCGCCGAAAATCTGCACCGTCTCGTCGGCGACGAAGTGCAGGACTTCGGTCCCCAGCACTTTCAGGATCGAGCATTCGACGGCGTATTCCTGCAACGCCGCCATGATCTTCTGCGGGGCGTCGGGGGCGCCCGCGGCGATGCCTTCCAGCAGCCGATCGATCAGCCCGCTCGTCCGGTAGGAGACGCTTTCGGCGGCGTAAGTGCGCGCGATCATCTCGCCGAGCTTCTCGCGGATCAGCCCGAACTCCGCGATCTTGTGACCGAACGCTTCGCGCTCGGCGGCCCACTTCAGCGCGTCGGCGAGCAGGTACTTGCACCCGCCCACGCACCCGGCGCCCAGCTTCAGCCGCCCCACGTTCAGGATGTTGAAAGCGATCTTGTGCCCTTTGCCGATTTCGCCCAGAACGTTTTCGACCGGGACCTTCACGTTTTCCAGATTGAGGGGCGTGGTGGAAGACCCGCGCAGGCCCATCTTGTGCTCTTCGGCGCCCGGCGAAACGCCCGCAAAGGCCCGCTCCACAATGAAGGCAGTGAACTTCTCGCCGTCCACTTTGGCAAAGACCACGTAGACGTCCGCGATGCCGCCGTTGGTGATCCACATCTTGGTGCCGTTGAGCAGGTAGTGCTTGCCGTCGGGGGCAAGAGTGGCTTTGGCGCGGCAGTGCAGGGCGTCGGAACCCGAGGTCGCCTCGCTCAGGCAGTAGGCGCCCACCCACTCGGCGGAGGCGAGTTTGGAAACGTATTTCTGCTTCTGAGCTTCCGTGCCGAAAAAAGCGATGGGCAGAATGCCGATGCCCGCCTGCCCGCCCAGGGTGGCCGCCCAGGAGCCGTCGCAGGCCATCCTCTCGGCCACCAGGATGCTGGAAATCTTGTCGAGCTCCAGGCCGCCGTACTTCTGCGGCACGTCGGTCGCGCACAGGCCCAGCTCCGCCGCCTTCTTCAGCAGCTCGCGCAGCAGCCCGGGCTTCTTCTCTTCGATCTCCTTCACCCGGGTGAGGATTTCTTTCTCCGCGAACTCGCCGGCCGTTTGGGCGATGAGCTGGTGCTGGTCGGTCAGGTCCTCGGGCGTGAAAACTTCTTCCGGCCGGCGCGCCTCGATCAGGAAGCTGCCGCCCTTGATTTGCGCTGCGCTGGACGTGGCGCCCATAAGGCACTCCTGAGTAAGATTAGGAATTCTTCCGGGAGCAATTCTACAACGAGTGGAGGTGCTTCGCCTCAGCCTCAAAATCCACTGCCGCCGGGCCGTCGCGGAGAATTCTTTCCAAAGTTACGGCCGGGCAGAGGGCGTGCCGCACATATTGGATGACGTTGGTGGCGACGTTGCGAACCATCTTCTCCACCGCCGGATCGAGCACCCGCCCCTCCGCGTCAAATACCTTCTGCACGTTGGCCACCGAGGTAGCCAGCGGCAACACCACCGCCCCGACGTGCGAGCAGACGCCGCGCAGATGCTCGAGCGACTTGATGGCGCCGATGGACCCCGCCGCCACGCCCAGCAGCGCCACGGGCTTTCCCGCCAGCACGGAGGGAAAACCCAGGTTCTCGATCACCAGCTTGGTCACGCTGGAAAAGCTGCCATGGTATTCGGGGGTGGCGAAAATCACGGCGGTGGCGGAACGGACTGTCTCCTGCAACGCCTTGGTGGCGGCGGAGCCGGCGTTGGTGCCGGGGAAAGGCAGCTGCATCTCCGCCGGATAGATTACCTGGGCGCGGACTTCGGGATACTTCTTGAATTCGTCTTCGACCAGCGCCACCGCTTTGGCCGTGTAGTTTCCGGCGCGCACGCTGCCGTTGATAATGACGATCCGGATGCCGTCCGAAGCTGCGCCCATCTACCCCCCTCACGTTGCAATATTCAAAGCTCGTGCCGTCCGGCACGGGCAACGGCAATCTTCGGGAAACTTTCCCGAGCCGGCGGCGGAGTCATTGCAGGTTTTCGAAGATTCCTGCCGCGCCCATGCCGCCGCCCACGCACATGGTCACCATGCCGTAGCGCGCGCCGCGGCGCTTCAACTCGCTGAGCAGCGTGGCGGTCAGCTTCGACCCCGTGCAGCCCAGCGGATGCCCCAGCGCCACCGCCCCGCCGTTGACGTTGGTGCGCTCGGGGTCGAGGCCCGCTTCCTGGATCACCGCCATGGCCTGCACCGCAAAGGCTTCGTTCAGTTCCGTGACGGCGATATCGGCCAGTTTCAGCCCCGCGAGCTTGAGGGCTTTAGGAATGGCGAAGACCGGACCGATGCCCATCTCCTCGGGCGCGCAGCCGGCGGTCGCAAAGCTCACCAGTCGCGCCAGCGGTTTCAGGCCCAGCGCCTGCGCCTTCGCGTCCGACATCACCACGGCCGCCGCTGCGCCGTCGCTCATCTGCGAGGCGTTGCCGGCGGTCACCGTGCCGCGGGCGTGGAAGGCGGGCTTGAGCTTGCCCAGCGCTTCCATCGAGGTGTCGCGGCGCGGGCCTTCGTCGGTGTCAAAAACCAGGGTGCGCTTCTGCGGCTTGTCCTTGCCGTTCAGGCCGACCTCCACAACTTCCAGGGGCACGATCTCTTCCTTGAACTTCCCCGCCTCGATGGCGGCCACGGCGCGCTGGTGGCTGCGCAGCGCGAAAGCGTCCTGCTGCTCGCGCGTGATCGAGTACTTGTTCGCCAGATTTTCGGCCGTCAGTCCCATGCCCAGGTAATAGTCCGGGTATTCCTCCATGAGCGTGGGGTTGGGTGAAAAGTGGAAGCCGCCCATCGGAATCATGCTCATGGTTTCGGCGCCGCCGGCGACCATGACTTCCACCGAGCCACCGCGGATGCGCTCGGCGGCCAAGGCGATGGATTGCAGGCCCGAAGAGCAGAAACGGTTGATGGTCATCGCCGAGCAGGTGACGGGCAGTCCGGCGCGAACGGCGGCGGTGCGCGCGACGTTGTAGCCCTGCTCGGCTTCCGGCATGGCGCAGCCCAGGATGACGTCTTCAACGTCCTTGAGGTCGAGGCCGGAGGCGCGCCGCAAAACTTCGCGAATGGCCGCGGCGGCCATGTCGTCGGGGCGGGTGGCCCGCAGGGTGCCGCGCGGAGCTTTGCCTACCGCTGTGCGCGCTACCGATACAATGACGGCGTCTCGCATGTTCTCCTCCGTCCTGAGTTCCAGTGCCCCGTTCCTCTTATTTCGATGCCTGGCAATGGCCCCGGGTTCCACCCCGCCCGGCGGAAATGCCTTCGGTCCTCAGCCTTCTGGCTTCCGGCTTCTGGCTTCTTCTCTTCAATTTCTTAGCGGCTTTCCCTTCTTCAGCATGTGCTGGATGCGCTCCAGGGTGCGCTTTTCGCCGCACAGGCTGAGGAACGCTTGGCGCTCCAAATCGAGCAGGTACTGTTCCGAGACGCGCTGGGGCGAGGTGAACTCGCCGCCGCCCGAAAGCACGCGCGCCAGGTGGGTGGCCACCACGCGGTCGTAGTCGCTGATGTAGCCGCCGCGGTGCATCATGTGCAGTCCCAGTTGCATTTTGGCGAAGGCGGGGCGGCCCAGCGCCAGAATATCCCGGCGAGGCTTGGCGGACCGGTAGCCGAGACGCACCAAATCGAGCGCCATCTGCTTGGCATCGGCGATCTGCCGGTCGCGGTTCATGCTGATGGAATCGCGCGACGAAAGGTAGCCGAGCTGCCGCGCCTCTTCCCCGCTGGTCGCCACCTTGCCGGTGCCGATGTTGAAGAAGACTTCTTTCAGATAGACGAGCGGGTCGGCCTCGGGGTCGTCGGGGACGCGGTCGAGGGCGCGCAGCAGCATCTCTTTGGTGCCGCCGCCGGCGGGGATCAGTCCCACGCCCGCTTCCACCAGCCCCATGTAGGTTTCCGCCGCGGCGCGGATGCGCGCGCAGTGCAGGCTCACCTCCACACCGCCGCCCAGGGTCAGCCCGAAGGGCGCCGCCACCACCGGCTTGGGCGCGTACTTGAGCGCCATGTTGATGTTCTGGAAAGTGCGCACGGCGCGGTCCACCTCGTCCCACTCGCCTTCCTGGATGGCGACCAGCAGCAGCATCAGGTTGGCGCCGACGGAAAAGTTGGAGTCCTGGTTGCCGATCACCAGCGCGTCAAAGCCCTCGTCGAGCGCCTTCAGACCGGCGCGCAGCATAACCACGGCGTCTTCACCCAGGGCGTTCATCTTGGAGTGGAACTCCACGCACGCCACGCCGTCGCCCAGATCAATGAGGCTCGCGCCGGCGTTCTTGCGCACTTCCTTGCCGCGCGACTTGAGGGCGCTGAGCACCGTGACGCCCGGGCGCCCGGGAATCTCGCGGTAGGCGCCGGTCCCGAGGTCGAAGCAGGAGCGCGTGCCGTTGCGCTCCGCGTAGAAAGTCTTGTGGCCCGCGGCCAGGAGCTTTTCGACCAGGGGCGGCAACAGACGGTTTTCCTTCTTCCACGCCTCCGCCACGCGCTCCACGCCCACGGCATCGAAAAGCTCGAAGACGCCGCACTCCCAGTTGAACCCCCACTGCATGGCGTGGTCGACGGCCGCCACGTCGTCGGCGATTTCGGGAATGCGCGAGGCGGCGTAGTGGAAGGTGTCGCCGAGCAAGCGGCGGTAG
>JBJKQV010000026.1:0-11390 GCA_046704985.1 Terriglobia bacterium | reverse complement strand
CTTGAGCAATCGGCAAGGTATGGATGGTCGTTCCTCCCGGCGCCTTGGCGGCGCGCAGAAATCATATGCCCATTGCGCGTTCTCGGCAACGGGGCGCGCAAGCGGCCACGCCGGAAAAGCTGTGCAGGAATTTTCATTGCGCCTGCGGAGCGCCCGGGCGCGTGCCGCGCCTGGCGGTTTCCAGGAACGCCCGCGCCGCGGCCGACAGCGCCGAGTTGCGCCGGTAAATCAGCCGCAACTGGCGCTCGATGTGCAGCTCGCGCACCGGCACCGAAACCAGCTCGGCGCGCGCCAGCTCGTCCGCCAAACACATGCGCGGCGCAAACGCCACGCCCATTCCCATGCGCACCGCTTTTTTGATCGTCTCCACCGTCGGCAGCTCCATGATGATGTTGAGCGGCGTCTCCAGCTGCTGAAAGGTTTCGATCACCCGGCGGCGGAAAGGGGAGGGAACGTTGTGCGCCAGAAAAGATTCCGCGCCCAGGTCGCGCACGCTCACTTCCGCCGCGCCCGCCAGGCGATGCCCGGGAGGAACGATCAGGCAAAGCTCGTCGAGCGAGACGATCGTGGATTCCAGCTCGGCGTTGCGCGGATCGTAGCTGAGCACGCCCAGATCCATCTCGTGACGCAGCAGCGCGGCGGGAATCTGCCGCGACAGGCTGCGCTCGACCGCCACCTGCACGTGCGGATGGCGGCGGCGAAAAGCTTCCAGCACCGGCAGCAGATAGAGCGCCGTGCTTTCATTGGCGCCCACCTTCACGCGCCCGCGCTCCAGCGCCTGCAACTCCGCCAAGGCCGAGCGCGCTTCGGTGCGCAGGTTGAGCACGCGCTTGGCGTGGTCGTAGACGATGCGCCCGGCTTCGGTGAGCACGCCGCTTTTCGACGAGCGGTCGAGCAGCGGCGCGGCGGCCCAATCTTCCAGACGGCGCACGGCCTGAC
Organism: Terriglobia bacterium; assembly: GCA_046704985.1. Lineage (GTDB taxonomy): Bacteria > Acidobacteriota > Terriglobia > UBA7540 > UBA7540 > JBJKQV01. The sequence goes on along the minus strand of JBJKQV010000026.1, from coordinate 10,451 downwards.
TGGCGGCAGGTTGAGTGCGATGCAGCCGCGCGGCAGCGCGCGAAAAACTCTTCTCTTCCACAACCGCAACAAAAGCTTCCAGTTCTGAAATTTCCACAAAACCTCCTCGAGGTGAAACGAGGCGCACCAGACCGTGAACGGGCGTGAAAGCCTGGTACCGCGCGATCCAGGAAAATAAGCAGTGCTTATTATATCAGAAAGATTATAATCTTGACTTACCTACCGAGCGGTCGGACAATAGCCTTTCTCGGGGGTACCCGCAACCATCCCAGCCGCAAGCGCTCAGGCGCCGCGCGGCCACATAAAGGAGCTTCCATGGCGGAAAAAATCTTCATTTTTGACACCACCTTGCGCGATGGCGAGCAATCGCCGGGCTGCAGCATGAACCTGGAGGAGAAGCTGGAGATGGCGCGCCAGCTCGACCGCTTGGGCGTGGACATCATGGAAGCGGGTTTCCCGATCGCCTCGGAAGGCGACTTTGAAGCGGTGAAGGCGGTGGCGGCGGAGATTCGCCGTCCGGTAATTGCCGCCCTGGCGCGCGCCAACCAGGCGGACATTGACCGCGCCTGGGACGCGCTGCGCGGCGCCGAGCGCCCGCGCATTCACACTTTTCTGGCCACCTCCGACATCCATCTGCAATACAAGCTGCACAAGACGCGCGAGGAGATTCTGGCGATGATCACGCGCGCGGTGGGCTACGCCAAGTCGCTCTGCAAGGACGTGGAGTTTTCGCCCGAAGACGCGGGCCGCACGGACCGCGATTATCTGGTGGAGTGCTGCCACGCGGCGGTGGAAGCGGGCGCCAACGTCCTGAACCTGCCCGACACGGTGGGTTATTGCCTGGAGCCCGAGTACGAGCGCATGTTCGCGGACATCAAAGCGCGCGTGCCGGGAATGGAGCGGGTGATTCTCTCCACGCACACGCACAACGATTTGGGCATGGCGACGGCCAACACCCTGGCGGGGATACGCGGCGGGGCGCGGCAGGTGGAGTGCACGATCAACGGCATCGGCGAGCGCGCCGGCAACGCGGCGCTGGAAGAGATCGCCATGGCCGTACACGTGCGCCGCGACGTGTTTCCTTATTTCACCGACATTCAATCCGACGAGCTCTATGCTTCCAGCCGCCTGCTGACGCGCCTGACGGGCGCCACCGTGCAGCGCAACAAGGCGATCGTGGGCAAGAACGCCTTCGCGCACGAAGCGGGCATTCACCAGGACGGCGTTCTTAAGAATGCTATCACCTACGAAATTATGACCCCGCAATCGGTGGGCGCGCCCACCAACCACATCGTGCTCGGCAAGCACAGCGGCCGCCACGCGCTCGCCCAGCGCTTCGAAGAGCTCGGCTACCCGCTCTCCAAGCCCGAGCTGCAGCGCGCCTACCAACTCTTCTGCGCGCTCGCCGACCGCAAAAAGCGCGTGTACGACGAGGACCTGGTCGGCATCGTCAACGAAGGCTTCGCGCACATCCCGGAGATGTACACGCTCAAACTTCTCCAATCGGTCTCGGGCAACGACGCCCGCTCGACGGCCACCGTGGAGCTGGAGAAGGACGGCAAGTCCTATCACGACTCGGCCACCGCCGACGGTCCGTGCGACGCCGCCTTCCGCGCCATCGACCGCATCACTCGTGTGCCGGGAACCGTGGACGATTTCGCGCTGCAATCGGCGGGCTCGGGCGCCGACGGCGTGGCCGAGGTGGCCATCCGCGCGCGCTTCGAGGCGCGCGAGTTCACCGGCAAGGCGCAGTCCAACAATGTCGTCGAGGCCGCCGCGCGCGCTTACTTGCAGGCCGCCAACAAGGCCGCCTACGAAATCAGCCGCCGCCATAAGGCCGAAGCCGAGCAGGCCTCGGTCCACTCCAACCATTTGACCGACAAGTTCTTTCCGGTTGGATATTAAGAGGCGGGAATCGGGAGTCGGCAGTCGGGAATCGGCGCTCCGCTTACTGTAGCGGCGATTCTAAATCGCCACGTGGCGGGGTAAACCCGCCGCTACAGAACTCCTGAATCCAGTCTTCCATCCTCCCCGCTGTTCACTGTTCACTCGTCACTGTTCACTGCCGTCTTCACTGTTCACCGTTCACTGGTTTTTTCCTGCCTTTCTCCTTGCTTTTCCCCTCCTTCGGCGGTATAGAGAGCTACTTGATTGCGTGGTAACGCCACGCGTGGATCGCGCGTGGCCTGAACTTCCGCCCATACGCCGCCTGCGGGAAGGCGGGTTGGCATCGTGCAGAAGAAGGCGAAGAAGGCAAGGAAGAAGAACAAATTGCCTCCCAGGGACTCGTGGATCGCGCTGGAGCCGGGTAGGTCGATCAAAATCGATGCTTCGCTTCAGCAGGATTGGGGAGAGAAGACGCGGGCGCTCCGGCAGGCAAGAGGGGCCACGCTCGCCGCGTGTTTTGAGGTTGAATACCAGGTTGACTTGGTCCTTTGTGAGGCCTTGTTCCCTGGAGTGGACGGGCCGAATTCCAGCCCGTCGGACAGGGTTACTTTGACGGTCCAGGAAGGGAAGGCGCGAAAGGGATTGTTCGACGAGCTGATTCTGAAGGATGCGCCGATGGCGATGATATCGTTCAGATTCAAGGTAGAGCTGCTTGGGCGGCTGGCCTCACGGATCCCTCCGGTCCAGGCGGCCATGCCCGAGGAGCTCTTGGCGAAGCTCGACAAGGTGAGGCGCGTCCGGAACAGGTTCGCACATTACCCGGTTTCCTTCGTGCCGGAGGGGGATCCGCCAAACCAGAGGCTTTCGGCGAGACTCGTCTGCAGAGACAAGACCTTGGTCCTCGACGACGAGTTTTTTAGGAGACACTCGGAGTTATTCACGGATGTCATGGCGGGGCTGGAGCAGACGCTCAAGAATCTAAGGGAGGGCGGGGCTGGCGCCGAGCAGCGCCCAGTCTCGGCCTCCCGGAACCGCCAAACGCCGTGAGATTTGGAAGCCCAAGGGTTCCGTGCCGGTCGCGAAATGGAATCGCCGAACCCAAACGACATCGCGCGTGACATCGAGAGCGGCGTCGCTGAGGGACGCTATAAGGATTGCAGTCACCTCTGCATCTCGCAGGGCCTGTCCTCCATGGGGGGCTCATACTCCACGCATTGCAGAAGGGATGCGTTCGAGAATTCAAGGCGCACGGGTAGCGTGCTGGAGGTGGGACGGCTGTGGTGCCCGCCGGACTGCCACTTTTTCGACAGCAGGCTCGAATGCCGATTGCGCGAGCTTGAGCAGGAGCAAGCTCGGCGTCGCTCGGATAAGGCCCGCGAACGCAAGCAGGCGCTTTCCGATATGGTGACGTTCGTATCGGCGCCTTTCCGCTGGTTTGGAACTCTTCATTGGGTGACTCAGGTGCTCATCATCCTAATGGCGATCCTCTTGTTTGCCCCGAAGTGGGTTCCGGTCATCTTGGAGTTGCTGCGGGAGGTAAGGGCCGCGGCCGGCTAGGTGCCGGCTGGCGTGATAGCGGGTAGCCACGATCCCGGCGGGCGGGACCGTGGCTACCGGCCCGTGGAGGGATGATGGCGGGGAAACCAGCCGTGATTGCGGTCGCTGCCTTGCTCTTCGTCTGCTGCGGCAAGCCGAAGCCGGCCCATTCCTACGTGTTTGAGAGCTATACAACTACCGACGATGGCGCGACGGCCTACGTTTTCGCGTCTGATGAGATGGAGGGAAGCATCCACGTGCACTATATCGCCACCTGCGAAGGGCACATGGGCCAGTCGGGAGCGGACAGCGACTGCCGCGCAGTCGCCCCGTACCTCCATAAGATGCTACCTCCGACCTACCTGTCAAGCCCCGACGATGGCGAGCACGAGTATCTGGAGATTCCCTCTCTGAATATTGAGGTTGCAATTGTGGAGGCATACTAACCGAGTAGCGCAAAGTCTGCCATTTTCAAGTTCTGCGGTCTTTCTCTGTCTGCGCTACAGCACTTGTACTGCCGAATCGGTCCAGGTTCGGACGGGAGGCGCATACACGCATGAAATCTGCACGCCAGAGTCAGAATATGAGACCTGGGGATATCCGGCCCTTTGAGCGCGGAAGAAAAGCGGCGATTGTCATTGCCGTTGGTTTGTGGGCCGAGCGTAGGGGACCGAAGGCCCCCATCCACATCCACATGACAGCGACACCCGCGTTTAGCCACACTACCGTTACGAACAGGCCGGGAAAGCGGTGCCACGAAAATCTATACGGCAAGCTTCGAGCTGTGTTGAAGAAGCAGGGAAGATGGCCGTTCGGCGATGAGTGACCCAGACTACTGCACGTGGTCGAAAGGGTGCGGGCTTGCTCGGCGAACGTGCAGTATGACGAGGCTGGGGATTCGGTCGGTGGGCGCCAGCCCCTCGATACCGCTGATCAGGTACACCCGTGAAGATTGATCTTCAGGATGCCGAGCGTTGGCTTGACCGCGAGGATCAGACTTGCCGCAAGGACAGAATTGACCGCCTGGCGTGGCTGGCCTCCGAGATGCCACCGGCAAATTACTACGCTTTTCATGGTGGTGGGATGACGAAGTACCTTTACGAGGAAGCACGATACAGCTTCGTTTACGCACAGTTCCTTGCCACGATCGTGCTGGGCTTTGCGTTCATCGAACATAGTCTGGTGGCAATGTTCTACGCTGCCGGCCGAAACGACCTGGAGAGGGCCTCTATTTCAAAGATCTTCGATGAGGCGGTCGCCATCGGATGGCTTTCAGATAAGGAACGAGACTGGCTTGACCGTGCACGCAAGATGAGGAACCCCGTCACGCACTTTCGGCCTCCTCTCGTCAAGGACTCCATTGAGTACAGGTCGGTGAATCAGGAGGAGGGCCCTTACGACGTCCTTGAGGAGGATGCGCGACACGTAATGGCTACGGTGATGCGGCTACTCACTAGGGGCGGTTGCCTTACTGGGTAGCACGTACCCATGGTCCCGGCTCGCAGGGCCGTGGCTGCCGGCTTCGACAAAAGTCGTCGAAGGAGGTCATAATGAAGATGCTTCTGCTTGGTGTTCCACTGGTATTCCTCGCCGCAGCCGCGAGCGCACAGACGGCCAAGCCAGAAATTGATGCCTCGAAAATCCTATGGCATTCCCACCTCAACGCCTCAAAGTATTTTGGGAAACCCATCAAGATACTCAAGCCTCGAATCGCTGCTGAGGGGTGGGACTACGAGTATCGGCGTGGTAGCGGAACCGTTGGAACGAGAAGCGAAGTTCTGTTGTTCACATACCGTTACAAGAACACTCCCGCCAGCGTCAAAGAGGCTCTGAAGATGGTAGGGTTGCCGACCGACACCCCGCCTATGGATTTGGGCACGTCCTACATTTGGAACAGTTCCGGCACCCTGCGAAGGCCTATGTATCTGAACGGGAAAAAACTCAACCGCGTAATCCTGGCAAAAGATCTCTCGGAAATCAGCGTGGATGGGCACGAGCCCGGAACCTATTAGCAGGTAGCGCGGACCTCCGTCCTCGAGGTCCGCGGCTGTTTGCAGGAGAATTGCCGCAGACCGCAAGCTGTAGCGGCGGTCCCGCCCCGCGGGATCGCCGCTACAGGGGCCCGGCGAGGTAAACAACATGGCGAAATGTCCTCGGTGCAACGGGCAGGGCACGGTGACGTGCTCTCGGTGCAATGGCCAGGGCGTGGAGATTTCGACGCTCAAGGTCTACACCGAAAAGTGCCCGAAGTGTTACGGCAAGGGCGAAATCAAATGCCCGCTGTGCGGCGGGAGCGGGAGCAGGTAGCCACGGTTGGCGTATTTCCAACCGTGGGGTTTTATTCCTGCAGGCCCACGGTTAATTCCAACGGCGAATTAACCGTGGCTACCAGACAAATCCGGTAGCCACGGTTGGCGTTTTTCCAACCGTGGGTTGTTCGTCCGGTAAAAAGCCCACGGTTAATTCCAAATGCGAATTAACCGTGGCTACCAGCTTTTCTTCGTAATCTTCGGTGGTCACAGGGCGCTTGCGGCCCCGGGTGGCCAATGAAAGGCCCGTGGTCCCGCTGTACAACCTGTGGACCCAAGGTTCCCGTCCCCGGCGGGGACGAATATTGATAGCCGTGGGCGCGGCCGCCGGCCGGCGGACACGCCCACGGAACGCGGAGGAAAAAATCAATTTAATTGATTTGTTTCCGGGTTCCGGGGGTTTTACCCCCGGCTATCATTATTGGACGCCTGCGGCGTCCGGCAAAACTCCGCCTGCGCCAAGGCTTCGGCGGGCGAGCCCACGGTTAATTCCAACGGCAAATTAACCGTGGCTACCAGGTCCGGGGGCCGGCGGAATGGCCGCGGCTACCAGCTACGAAGGAGGTTGGGGATGCCTGAACAACCCGATTGCCAGGCGGTTGTGGACCGCGAACACCTGAAGCTGCTTTCGTGGGGCTACTACGTTTCGGCGGGAATCATCGCGCTGTATTCGCTGGTCATGGCGGCGTGGCTGTTGATGGCCGGGGCTTTTATTCTGCCGGCGATCGCCGCCGCCCAAAAGTCTTCGGGCAGCGACGCGCAAATTCCCGCCGGGATCGTCGCCATCATCGGCGGCATCGGCTTGCTGGTGTTGGCGGCCGTGCTGACGATTGCGCTTCTAAAATTCCTGGCGGGCCGATACCTCGCGCGGCGGAAATCGAAAACCTTCTGCATGATCATCGCCGCACTCAGCTGTTTGGAATTTCCCTACGGAACGCTGCTGGGCGTGCTGACGTTCATGGTTCTGGGACGCGCGTCGGTGGCCAAGATGTTTGAGCGCGCTGCTGCCACTTCTCGACGTTGACGCCCTTGATGAGCAGCCAGAGGCAGAGCGACGCTTCGGCGACGAAGTCGGGAAGCAGGATGGCGGGGAAGAGCCGGCCGGCGAGCGGCGGGTCGAGGAACAGCGCAAAGCTGTTGATGATGTAGCAGACACCGCCGAGCTGAATCATCGGGCCGAGCACGCGCGGCAGGAACGTGGACTTGAAAATCAGGTAGCCGTGAAACAGGAAGCAGCAGCCGAAAATGAGCAGGGCCAGGCCGAAGCCGCGGCTGTGGGCGTGGATGGCCAGGCTGGCCATCGCCTGAAGCTGCGCGGGGCTGAAAGCCTTCAGGTAGGCGGCGTCGCGCAGCGGCGACAACGCCGAAACCAGGTCCAGCACCGCCACCGCTTGCACGGTGATGGCGACCAGGCGCAGGAACGTGGCCAGCAGGTTGATCTCTTTGTGAACGGGCCGCAGCAGGTAATAGTAAATCATCGCCAGGACGGCCACGCAGAGCAGCGCGACGAATTCGGCGGCAATGCCCAGTCGCCAGAGCGGCTGCATGGAAACCAGGTTGGCGGCGGTGGCGGCGGCGCTTGCGGCCTCCACTTTGCCGCGCACTCCCACCGCAAAGAACCCCAGCACGATGACCAGGACGTACAGCGCTCCCGCCGTGCGCGCGTAGAGTTGCGTCCGCGACTCGATGCTGTAACCCGCCATGAGATTTCTCGCCCTGCGATTGCGCTCAGTCTACCACGGCAAAACCCCACGGTTGATTCCAAAAGCGAATTAACCGTGGCGACCGGCCCTGGGGTAGCCACGGTTGGTGCTTTTCCAACCGTGGGCTTCTATTCCCAACGGCCCACGGTTAATTCAAACTACGAATTAACCGTGGCTACCAGCCCTGAATCCTGACTCCCTTTCTTTTCCATCTCCTCCGTGGCAGAATCCGCCGAAAGGGACCCCCAAGGAGGAAGGCATGAAGACGGCGAGTTGGATCATTCTTCTTCTCGTGGGCACACTGTTGCTGCTGGGCTCTCTGGAGTCGGCGAACATCGCCTATCGCCCGCACCGCGAGCGCATCGGCGGCGTGGCGCTCAGCGAGCTCGCGGCCGGCAACGCGCACGTCGAGGCGGCGCTGAAGGCGCGGCGAGGCACCGCGGCGGCGTTCGCCGCCGGGTTCGCGACGCTGTTTCTGTTTCTGGTGCTGGGCCCCTATCGCCGCGGTGAGCGCGGAGCGTGGGGGGCGATTCTGACGGGCACGCTGGTGTTGACGGGATTGGTGCTGCTGCGCCAGCCCGCCCTGGGCATCGGGCCGCGCTCACCGGGCGGGGGCACTTCGGTGGAAGTGCTTCTGCTGCTGGGCCTGGTCGCCGTGGGGCTCGCGCTGGGCGCGGGACGCTTTCGCCGCGCCGGAGCGTAGTTCGTAGCCTCGCTCGCGCGGCGCGGGAAGGCGGGCCTCGGGGGAAGGCCCACGGTTAATTCAAACGGCGAATTAACCGTGGCTACCGGCTTGCCACTCGCCACTCGTCACTTGTCACTGCTTTTCGCCCGCCGAAGCTTTGGCGAAGGCGGGTCACTGTATTTGCCTCGCCATCTGCAAGTACTCGCGTTCCGCGTTGGGGGCGAGCAGCACCCAGAGGGTATAGATCCCCAGCGCCGTGCCCAAGGGGAAGTGGATGAGGGTAATGCATGCGACGATGATGGCCAGCATGCGCGCCCAGGATTGATGGGTGAGCAAGCCCCATCCCGCTACCACGCCCGCGATGCCGAGCGCCGAGAAGGCGACTCCCAGCACACCCAGGAAGGGATAGAGGAAGGCGCGCACGGGCCCGGGAACGGGCATGAGCATGAACGGAAAGTGCGTGTGCGAAAAGACCAGCAGGGCGATGCCGGGAATCATCCGCAGCATGGAAAAGACGATCCACAGGATTCCCAGCACGCAGAGATGCCGGGTGACGCGCGAGCGCGTGTCGGGAGCGGCGCCCCCGGGCGTGGCCGCTGGCGTAGCACTCGCGCCGGCCAGCCGCGTGCCGCACTTGCCGCAATAGAGATGTTCGGCCAGAACCTGATTTCCGCACTGGGGACAATACATCGCAGTCACCTCGCTTCTGAAAGATTCTACGCTCGGCGCCGCGCCAAAGTTCCCGGAAATCTTTGTCGGGCATGATGGCTGCTGCGGGGCGGCTCGCCACTGGCGGTTTCAAAAATCCCGGCGGTGCGTTAACCTGTCGGGCTGACGCGCCAAGGCGCGGCGCGAATCGGCGTAGAAAGGAGCGCGTGCAGAGGTTTTCCAAAGGCTGTTTGCTGGCGGCAATGGTGGCCGTCGGGGTGATGGCGGCGCTGCGGGTTTCGGCCTGCTGGCTGACCGACGCGCACCTCTACCACTCGGCGGGAGTGTGGTTCGCCCTCGCCGACGACCTGCGCCACGGGGTCTTTTACCGCCCGCTTTACGGCCCGCTGGGCTACGGCGGCACGCGTTACGCGCCCGTGGTCTTCAGCCTGCTGGCGGGCCTGATGAGCGTGCTGCGCGACCCTCGCCTGGCGGGATACGTTCTGGCGCTGGGCAGCTCGGCGCTGCTTTTGGGCGGCGTCTACGCGCTGCTGCGAGTGCTCAAAGTCGAGCGCTGGCTGGCGGGCGCGGGCACATTCCTGGTTCTGGCCACACAGACCGGCCAGGACGCGTTGCTCGCGCCGCGCGGCGACGCGCTGCCCGCGGCACTGGTGGTCTGGGCCCTGGCGGCCGCGGTGGCGTTGCCCGACGGCTGGCGCGGAGCGCTGTGGCCGGCGCTGCTGGTCGCACTGGCTTTCGCCGCGAAGCTCACCAGCCTCTACGTTGCCGCGCCCATTTTTCTCTACCTGATTTTTGCCGGGCGCAAGCGCCGCGCCGGGCAGTTTGCGGCCTTCACCGCTGCGGGCGTTGTGCTGGCCTGCGCGGTGGTTTTGCTGGCGTCGCACGGGCGCGTCTTCGAGGTGATGAAAGCTTCGGCGGCGGCGGGCGGAACGCTGGAGCGTTTCCTCTCGGCGCCGCAGCGCATGGCGGGCTTCCTGGTGCTCGACGCGGGCATCCTGCCCTTTGTCGTCCTGGCCGTCGCCGCCCTCATCGCCTGGCCGGCCAAATTCTGGCAGGACATCGCCCCGCTTTTCTTCCTGACCGCCGTCGCCGCGACGCTGGTGATCTACGGCTCGCCGGGCACGGATTACAACCACCTGCTGGACGTGCAAGCGGCGGCGGTGGTGCTGATTGTCGTTTGGATTTCGCGCGTCGAAGATCGCGCGGCGCTTTTCGGTTTGCAGGCGCTGGCGATGGCGGGATTGCTGGCGATGATTCCCGCCTGGCGCGCCCATCGGCGCGAGGATTCGGCGCCCCTGGGCCACAATTTTGAAGTCACCCTGCGCCTGCTGGGCGCGCACCCGGGCCCCATCCTGGCCGAAAATCCGCTGCTGCCCATCCTGGCCGGCCAGCGGCCGTACCTGCTTGACCCGTACATGTTCCGGGTGCTGACCGAGCGCCGGCCGGCGCTCGCCGAGCCCATGTGGCGGATGCTGCGCGAGCACCAATTCGCCGCCGTGGTGCTGGGCAAGGATCCGCAAAGCGCTTTCGGGCGCGCGTGGTACTCGCAGCTCGACCTGGGGTCCGAATTCGTGCGCCAACTGGAAGCCAACTATCACCCCGCGCTGCGCTTTGCCGAAGGTGAAGTGGTTTATCTGCCGCGCGCGGAGAAGTGATGCGTTA
>JBJKQV010000025.1:0-6437 GCA_046704985.1 Terriglobia bacterium | reverse complement strand
GCGTGGCGCCTTCTTCGAAGATCGGAACCAGCTTTTCCAGCTCCGGTCCCGACACCGCTCCCGTCACCGCTACGCGAATGGGATGGAACAGGTCCTTGCCTTTTTTCCCCGTCTCCTTCTGGACTTCCTTGGCGAGGGCGCGGAAGCGCTCGTAGGTCAGTTGCTTCTCGGCAAGCACCTTGGGGATGAAGGCCGCCAGCACTTGGCGCGGGGCGTCTTCCTCCGCCACGTGGCGCGTCTCCTCGCTCTTGACCACGCCGACGGCGTCGTATTCGAAGATGAGCCGCGCGGCGGCGGGGAGCTCACTCAACTGGTCGAGGTTCTTGTGCAACGCCTCCAGGACGCGTCCAAGCCAACGTTTAACCTCAGGCGGCAAGGCCCCTTCAGAGAGGTACCCGGCCTTCGCGAGAAATCGAGCGCCTTCTCTCAATACTGGAGCTTCAACCAGACATGCATCCCCGGTGAGTGACCCCACGACGGTTGTGACCTGCTCCTTGACGTAGTGCCGGTTGAGCCAGTTGAGTTTTTCCTGGTCGAAGACCGCGGGACTCTTGGTGATGCGCTCGAGCGAGAACTGTGCGATCAAATCCTGGTCGTTCAGAATCTCCGTCACCCCGTCGGCGGCCGACCAGCCCAAGAGCGCCAGATAATTCCGCAGCGCCTCCGGCAGGATGCCCATCTGGCGGAAGTTCTCGAGCGAGGTGGCGCCGTGGCGCTTGGAGAGGCGCGCGCGGTCGGGACCGAGGATGCTCGAAAGGTGCGCAAACTGCGGCGGCTCCCAGCCCAGCGCCCGGTAAGCGGCGAGCTGGCGCGGGGTGTTGGAGATGTGGTCGTCGCCGCGAATGACGTGCGAAATTTCCATCTCGTGGTCGTCGACGACCACCGCGTAGTTGTATGCGGCGTGGCCGTCGGAGCGCACCAGGATGGGGTCGCCGATGACGTCGCTCGCAAAGCTGGTGGGACCGTGGACGAGGTCGTGCCAGGCGAAAACGCCTTCCACAATCTTCAGCCGGATGGCCGCCGGAACGCCCTCAGCGACTTTGCGCGCCGCCTCCTCGCGCGGGCGCTTGCGGCAGCGGCCGGAATAGCGCGGCTGGCGGCCCTCGGCGAGCGCCGCCTCGCGGTCGGCGCGCAATTCCTCGGGTGTGCAAAAGCAGTAGTAGGCGTGGCCCGTGTCGATGAGCTGGATGGCGTATTTCTTGTAAAGCTCCAGGCGCTCGGATTGCCGGTAGGGGCCGAAGGAGCCGCCTTTGTCGGGTCCTTCGTCCCAGTCCAGGCCCAGCCAGTGCATATCTTCCAGCAATTGGGTCTCGTAGCGCGCTTCCGAGCGCTCGACGTCGGTATCCTCGATGCGCAGCACCAAGGCGCCTCCCGCGTGGCGCGCGAAGAGCCAGTTAAAAAGCGCCGTGCGCGCGTTGCCCACGTGCACGTAGCCGGTCGGGCTGGGAGCGAATCGGACTCGAACCTTGGCCATAGAGAGCGCTTGCCGCTCCGCCTAACATAACACAGGCGGGCGCAGGGGTCAGGCCGTGGTGGCGGCGGGGGGATCAGGCGGGAGGGGCTTGGGTTTGATGCGCCGTCCAATGATCAGCATCAGCACCCCGAGGACGGTAAAGACCTGCGTCCCCAGCGCCACCAGGCCCACCTTGTAAGGTTCGTCCGCGCCCGCTTTGACCAGAACGATCTCCTGCGGCTTGACGGGGTTGTAGTAGACCGTGTGCACGCTTCCGGGAGCGTACTTTTGCAGATAGGCCTTTAGCCCAGCCTGGTTCTTGGGCTCAAACGGCCTTCGCAGCTTGCCTTTCACCGCGTGCCCGTGGACGTCGTAGCGCAGCTCCACGTACCCGGCCAGTTCGTGCTCGGCGTGGCTGCCGGTCACCGTGGACTGCCAGCTCCGCGTCACCGTCGCGTCCACCTTGATCCAGGTGTGGGTGCGGAAGTAAAACCATCCTGCCAACCCCGTGCCCACCAGGCAGATGAGGCCGAAAAAAATCGAGGCGAAGCGCAGGCATCCGAAGATGCCGGCTCCGCTGATTTGGCGCTCCGGCGGCGGCGCGCCGGCGCGCGGATCTCCCCTTGGTTCAGCCATCCGATGCAATTCCTCAGCGATGCGCAGGAAAAACCACGAACATTTTATCACCCTTTGGACTTATCCCGAATCGAGGCCGGGACCGCGTTACTTGGCCTGGCGCGCCCGAAGGTCGGGCATCCAGGCGGAGAGGTGGTTGAAGCTGGGGTAGTCCGTGCGGTCCACGTGCATGGGGGTGATGGAGATTTCGTGGTCGACGATGGCGGCGAAATCCGAGTCGGGCTCGACGGCGCCGAGGTCCACCTTCTCGTCGTGCCAGAAGTAGGATTTTCCCCGCGGGTCGTGCTGCTCGTGGATGACGTTCTGGCAGATCTTCTGGCTCTGGCGGGTGAGGCGCGAGCCCTTCACTTCCCCGCGCGGCACGTTGACGTTCAGCATGACGCCCGGCGGCAGGCCTTCGGAAAGGATCTTGGCAGCCAGCTCGGCGGCGAAGGTGGCGGCGGGAGTGTAGTTCTTGGGCTGGCGGGTGGCCAGCGAGACGGCCAGCCCCGGAACCCCGTGCAGCGCCGCTTCCATGGCCGCCGCCACGGTGCCGGAATAGACCACGTTCTCGCCCAGGTTGCCGCCGGGATTGATCCCCGAAGCCACCAGGTCGGGCGGCCGTTCCAGTAGGTGGTGCAGGGAGACGATCACCGCGTCGGCGGGGGTGCCGGCGATGGCGTAGTGCCGCTGGTCCACGCACCGGATGCGCATGGGAGTGTGGAGGGTGAGCCCCTGGCTGGTGCCGCTCATCTCGCGTTCCGGCGCCACCACCGTCACTTCACCGAGCGGCGAGAGGGCCTCTTCCAGCGCCCGCAGCCCCTCGGCAAAGATCCCGTCGTCGTTCGTGATCAGGATTCGATAAGCCATGGAAAAGCCTAACCTTTATCATACCAGAAGCGCGGCTTTTGCGGGGAGGGGCGGCGGGTGACGGAGCCCCGCAAGAAAGCACTTGCAACCCCGGGGCGTGGTGGATAGCCTTACGGCTTACCTTGGAGGCTTGTGCTGGACGACTAGAGCCACGACTGGGGGAGCACCATGCGAAAACCCAAAGGGGTGGTCATCCAAGGAGTGCGATTCCGGCCCGGGGAGGTGAACTGGGAGGACGCTGTGAGCGCCACCCGCGAGCCGCTGCCGGATTTTGACGGCCTGCGCCGGGGCGGGAGCTATTTCGGCCCCAAGATTACCACCACCGGCATGATCGCCAAGGTGGGCAAGTACCTCGTGGTGGTGACGGAAATGGATGAGGGGCTCACCGAGTTTGACTACACGCTCATTCCCCTCCGCCCGCGCGTACAGATTCGTTACACGTAACCGCGCCGGGAGGAATCACGTCACCCTCAGTGATGCCGTATTTTCAGCCCACGCCCGGGGAAGCGTTCCGCTCCACGTGCAAAGCATCACGCCCTGACTGCATCCATTCGAGTGGATCGGCTCGCGGGCTCCCCAAACCGTTTTCAGGAGGATTAGTTTCATGAGACCCCGTCGCCTTGCCGTGTTGGCCGCCGCCATCGCAATGATCCTGGTGGCCTGGGGCGTGACCCGCCCGCGGGCCGAGGAACATTCGCAGGCCGTACACCTGGCGACCAGCAAGACCTTGCTGATGCCCGCGCCCGGCCACCCGCAGGAAACCAATAGCTTCCCTATCGCCGCGGCGCTCAGCCCCGACGGCCACTACCTCGCCTTGCTCAACAACGGTTTCGGCACCCGCGAGTCGCACTACGATCAATCCATCGCCGTGCTGGACTTGGCCACTCACCAGCTCCGCGACTTTCCCGATCCGCGCCTGAGCGGCCAGGACCGCGCGCGCCAGACCTACTTTGTCGGCCTGGCCTTCAGCCCCGACGGCAGCAAGTTGTACGCTTCTATGGCTTCCCTCACCGACCCGACCGGCAAGCATCCCGGCGACACCGGAAACGGCATCGCCGTCTATCGCTTCCAGGACGGCCAGGTCACGCCGGAATCTTTCTTGTCCATCCCGCTCGCTCCCCTGGGACGCCACAAGAAGCGCAGCCGGGTTTTCTACTACTATCCTTCCGGAAAGGTCTCGCCTTACCCGGCGGGCATCGCGGTGCTCGACGGTGGCAAGAAGATGCTGGTGGCGGAGAATCTGGCCGACGATGCCATCCTGCTGGACATCCGGCGCGACAAGGTCTTGGCGCGCTTTCCGCTCAGCGGCGCCAAAATAGTACCGGCGGAATTGCCCTACGGCGTGGTGGCCACGCATGACGGCGCGAAGGGTTTTTGCAGCCTCTGGAACGGCTCTGCGGTGGCCGAGCTCGACCTGCGCAAGGGCAAAGTCGTCCGGCGCATTTCGCTCGACGCTCCCGAGTCGCCGGTAGCGGCGGGCTCGCACCCCACCGCCCTGCTGCTCAGCCCCGACGACAAGACGCTCTACGTGGCGCTCTCGAACAGCGACCGCGTGGCGGTGCTTGATACGGCCACCGGCAAGGTGCGCGCCACGCTTTCGACGGAATTGCCCGGGCAGAAATACGGCGGCAGCTACCCGATGGGCCTGGCGCTGAGCGCCGACGGCAGCCGCTTGTTCGTGGCCGACGCCGCCGCCGACGCGGTGGCGGTCTTCTCGACCGGCGTCAAGCCCGGCTCGACCGCTCACGCCCTGGGCTTCATCCCCACCGAGTGGTACCCGACCGCCGTGGCGGTGCGCGGTGACGTCCTGCTGATCGTCAGCGGCAAGGGCGAGGGCACCCCTGCCAACGACCACCCCATCGGCCATTATCACAACGGCAAGCCGCGCTACCCCTACATCGCCGCGCTGCTGCACGGTTCGGTGGCGCAGCTGAGCCTCGCCGATCTGACGGCGTCCCGTCTGGCCGAGTACACCCACCAGGTGGAAGTAAGCAACCTGATGTCGGCGCCGCCCGACCAGCAGTTTCATTTCCGCGGCGGATCCAATCCCATTCGCCACGTCATCTACATCATCAAGGAGAACCGCACCTACGACCAGGTTTTCGGCGACCTGAAGCCCGCCAACGGCGACCCGGCGCTGTGCATGTACGGCGAAGACATCACTCCCAACCAGCACGCCCTGGCGCGGCAGTTCGGTATCCTGGATAACTTTTATTGCAGCGGCGAAGTTTCCGGCGACGGCCACATCTGGTCCACCGCCGCCATCAACAGCGACTACAACGAAAAGACCTGGGAGATCGGCTACCGCAGCCGCGAGCGCACCTACGACTCCGAGGGCCAACTGCTGGAAGGGCTGCCCCTGCTCGAGGGTATTCCCGACGCGGGCGAGCCCGGCACCGGTTACCTTTGGGCCGACGCGGCGCGACACGGCGTGACACAGCGCGATTACGGGGAATTCATCGCCACGCGCTGGTGCAACCAGCCGAACGAATTGGTTTCGCCGCGGCTGGGAACGCCGCCGCCGGCCGGCATCCCGTGCAAGGTTTCATCGATCCTGAAAGGCCAGCCCCTGCCCGCCAACGTGGGCGATCCGCACGGTTCGCCCAGTCCCTGGCCCTGGCCCGTGCCGCTGATCGGCCAGTCGCTGGCCACCAAGCCCGCCCTGGCGGCGAACTTCGATCCCCGCTTCCCCGGCTTCCGGCTCGATTTTCCCGACCAGATCCGCGTGGATGAGTTCCTGAACGAATTCCGGGAATTCGTCGCGGCGCGGAAAAGCGGCCAGGGCAAGGAGCTGCCGCACCTGGTGATTCTGCGCCTGCCCAACGATCACACCGCCGGCACGCGCCCGGGAATGCCCACCCCGGACGCTTCCGTGGCCGACAACGATCTGGCGGTGGGGCGGGTGGTGGAAGCCGTCTCTCACAGCGCCTACTGGAACGACACGGCCATCTGCATCGTCGAGGACGACGCGCAGAACGGCCAGGATCACGTGGACGCCCACCGCAGCACGGCGCTGGTGATCAGCAAGTACGCGCCCGGCTCCATCGAGCATCCCTACGTGGACCACGACTTCTACACAACGGTGAGCATGATCCGCACCATCGAAGTGTTGATCGGCCTGCCGCCCATGAATAACAACGACGCGCGCGCGCCGGTGATCGCCGGAGAGTTTAAGGGCGCAGCGAATCAGCCGCCCTTCACCGCCGACCGGCGCAACGAGAAGAACGGGATGATTTACGCCATGAACCCGCCGCACGGGCCGGGGGCGCGAGCCTCGCTGCGCATGGACTTTACCCACGCCGACGCCGCCAACGCCCAGCAGCTCAACGCCATCCTCTGGCACAACGCTAAGGGCAACCAGCCCATGCCCAAGCCGCGCCATACGGTTTTCGGCAAGGATATCGAGCCCTAGGAACCGAAAATTTCACACAGACAACACAGAGGCCACGGAGACATTTTCCGCGGCCTCTGGGCGGCTTCTCTGCTCTCTCTGTGTGAA
>JBJKQV010000024.1:0-8749 GCA_046704985.1 Terriglobia bacterium | reverse complement strand
GGTAAAGCTCGTAGGTGCGCAGCAACTGCGGGCGCGCGGCGCGCAGGTCATAGAGCGTGCGGACCAGCCGCCGGTTGCGGTTGTAGACCCCGATGGCGGCGCGCAGCCGGTCTTCTTCCAGCCGCCGCCCGCTGCGCGCTTCCAGCGCCGCAATCAGCCGGCGGTATTCGCTCTCCAGAAAATCCACGCCCGCGGCGCTCGAAGGGTTGTGCGGAAGGTGCAGGAACTCGCAGTAGCTTTCGGGGAAGCGCCGCTTGAAGACGTAACAGAGGTTGCGCGCCGAGTCGCAGATGGAAGAGAACAGGAAGCCGTCGAACAGGTCCAGGCGCCCGGTCAGCCCCATCTCCAGGGTGGTCTTGACGATGGAGCAGATGAAGGAGCCGAAGCTGGCGTCGGCGTGTTGAAGGTCGAGCCGGTCGCCGGCCCCGTAGAGGCTCACCGGCAGATAGCCGAGGGCGGCGAGGATTTCCTGGGGGGCGTAGACGGGAAAGCAGCCCAGGGCCTGGCGGCCGGGGCGCGCGTCCAGCCAGCGGCGCACCGTGGGGAAGCTCAGGTCGGGGACCGTTTCTTGAAGTTGAACGAACGTTCGTTCTAAGTCCATTGCAGCCTTTCCGCGGGCGGCTGCGCGCGGCGGCTCACGCCACCATCGTCAGCCCGCCGTTGACGCTGATCACCTGTCCGGTGATGTAGCTCGCGGCGTCGGAAGCCAGAAACCCCACCAGAGGCGCCACCTCTTCCGGCTTCGCAAAACGCTTGAGCGGAATCGCTCCTTGAATAGCCCCCAAAACCTTGCCCCCGAACGCGTCGCGGCGGATCTCGTCCACCAGCGGGGTTTCCACCAGGCCCGGGCAGACGGCGTTGACGCGCACGTGGTCGCGCGCGTGCTCGCGCGCCAGGGATTTGGAAAAAGCCACCACCGCCGCCTTGGCGCCCGAATAAACCGATTCGCCCATCGAGCCCACGCGCGCCGAGTCGGAGCTGATGTTGACGATGGCGCCCTGCATGCGCTCCACCATGTGCGGCAGGGCGGCGTAACAGGCGTGGATCACGCCGCGGTAGTTGACGGCGATGATGCGCTCCCAAAGCTCGGGGGTGGTTTTCAGGAAAGGCGTCAGGTGGTCCCAGCCCGCGCAGTTGACCAGCACGTCGAGCTGCCCGAGGTGCTCGATGGCCTGCGCGCAGGCGCGTTGCAAATCTTCCAGGCGCGTGACGTCGGTGCGCACCGCTTCCAAACGCCGGTGTGTGGCGGCGCCCAGGTCGCGCACCAGGGTTGCGGCGGCTTCCTGCTGCAGGTCGGCGATCACGACGTCGGCCCCCGCCCTCGCCAGCTCCGCGACGATGGCGCGCCCGATGCCGCTCGCCCCGCCCGTCACCAGCGCCGCTTTGCCGCTCAGGTCCGTGCTCATGCTTATCCCTTGGCGCTCGCCGCCTGCGAAGGCGCGCTCTCCTCCGCGCCCAGCTTGAAGAGCTCGCGGGCGTTGTCGCGCAGCAGCTTGCGCTTCACTTCCGGCTTCAGTCCCAGCTCGTCGAGCTGCCGCAGGTTTTCCTTCCAGGGCAGGCCGTTGGTGCCCCACAGGCAGCGGTCGCGCCCCATGCGGCTGTTGATGAACTGCACGATGGGCGCCGAAAGGTAGCGGGGCATCCAGGCGTCCACGCCGAACCAGACGTTGTCCCACTTGGTGCAGACCGAAAGCAGCTCGTCCACCCAGGGCCAGCCCGTGTGCGCGCCCACCAGTTTCAGGTCGGGAAAATCGCAGACGATGCGGTCCAGGTACATGGGCCTCGCCACGTCGCTGGGCATGCCCTCCAGCACGTGGCCCACCTGCATCACCACCGGCACGTCCAATTCCGCGCAGAGCGCATAGAGCGGATACATCTTGCGGTCATCGAGCGGAATGTCGAACCCGTAGATGTGCACGTAAACGCCCTTGAAGCCGTGCCGACGCACCGCCTGCTCGATTTCGCGCAGGCTCTCGCGGATGTTGAAAGGGTTGTAGCCGGCCAGCCCCGCAAAGCGCTGCGGGTGGGCTTCCGTGTACTGCAACACTTCTTCCAGGCGCGTGTCCATGTACATCCACTTGCGCCGGTAGGACCACATCTTGCACTGGCTGATGAAGACATTCTCGACCCCTGCCTCGTCCATGGCGGCGAGCATGGTGGGAATGGATTCGAATTGCGGCAGGCCGCCAATGGCGCGCTCCATGCGGCAGATGAGCTCGCCTTCCTTGGCTTGGTTCCACCGGGCAATAAATTCCGGCGTCGCCACGTAGTACATGAAGTCGATGGCCTTGAGGTCAGACACCTTGTCACGCCTCCCCTGACGGCCGCTGCGCGAGGGACAAACTGACCGCATTGTAGCACCGGCATGAAGCGTGGCAATGATTAATTACCATCACGCAATAGGACAAATGTAACAGTCTTCTTCGGATGCCATCTGACTTGCCGACCGGCCGTCATGCGGCCTTCGTCTTGACGCCGTTGTGCCGCACCATCGAGTGTGCCAACATGAATCCAGGACTGCCATGCCCAGAGCCACGCTGACCGAGTACCTCGAGAATTACTACCGTCGGGGAAGCGAGCTGGCTTTTGCCCACCGCCGCGGCTACCGAGTGCTGCGCTGGACCTATCTCCAGGTGGCGGAAACCGCTTGCCAGTTTGCGCGCGAGTTGGAAGCGCGCGGCATCGCTCGGGGCGAGCGGGTGATGCTTTGGGGCGGCAACTCGGCTGAGTGGGTTTCGGCGTTTCTCGGCTGCCTGCTGCGCGGGGCGGTGGCGGTTCCCATGGACCGGATCGCTTCGCCGGATTTCGTGCGCCGCGTGGCCGCGCAAGTGGAGCCGCGGCTGCTGGTGCGCTCGCGCGAGCAGCCGGAGGTGGATGCCTTGCTTCCCGCTTTGGAACTGGAGACGCTGCGCGAAGTCCTGGCGGGCCGCGCGCGCGGTTCTTACTCGCCGCCGGCGCTTGGGCGCGCCGATGCGGTTGAAATCGTCTACACCTCCGGTACCACCTCCGAGCCCAAAGGTGTCATCCTCACGCACGCCAACCTGCTGGCCAACCTGGCGCCCGTGGAAGCGGAGATTCCCAAGTACCGCAAGTACGAGCGCTGGGTGCATCCTGTGCGTTTTCTCAGCCTGCTGCCGCTCAGCCACGTGTTCGGCCAGTTCACGGGAATCTTCGTCCCGCAACTGATGGGCGGCACGGTGATTTTTCAGGACACCCTGAACCCGTCGGAGGTGATGCGCGCGCTGCGTCGCGAGCGAGTGACGGTGCTGGCCACGGTGCCGCGGCTGCTCCACAGCCTGCGCGAAAAGCTGGAGCGCGACTTGGAGGCGGCGGGACGCCTGGAGGACCTGCGTCGTCGCCTGGCGCGCGCCGAGCACGAGCACTTTCTACGGCGCTGGTGGCGTTTCCGCAGCGTGCGCCGGCGTCTGGGCTGGAGGTTTCTGGGGGTGGTGGCAGGCGGTGCGGCGCTGGACGCCGAGACGGAGGAGTTCTGGCGGCGCCTCGGCTACGCCGTGGTGCAGGGATACGGCATGACCGAGACCAGCTCCATGATCACCCTCAATCATCCTTTCCACATGGGCCGCGCCTCCATCGGCAAGCCTTTGCCCGGTTACGAGATCCAGCTCGACGCGAGCGGCGAGATTCTGGTGCGCGGCGAAAGCGTCACCGGCGGTTATTGGCCGGGCGGCGATGCGGCCGGCGGCCAGGCGGCAGTCGACGGGCAAGGGTGGCTGCACACCGGCGACCTGGCGGAGCGCGACGCCGAAGGCAATCTCTATTTCCGCGGCCGGCGCAAGGAGGTCATCGTCACCGCGGAGGGTATGAACGTTTTCCCCGAGGACCTGGAGGCGGCGCTGCGCCGCCAGACGGGAGTGCGCGACTGCGTGGTGGTGGGCCTGGAGCGCGGCGGCAACGCCGAGCCCTGCGCGGTGCTCATTCTGGCCGAAGGCTCCCCTGGCGCCGAGGAAGTGGTGCGCGGCGCCAACCAATCGCTGGCCGGATATCAACAGATGCGACGTTGGATGCTCTGGCCGGGCGAGGACTTTCCGCGCTCTTCGATTCAGAAGCCGCGCGCCCACGCCATACGGGAGGTGGTGGAGGCGCAACTGGGCGCAGGGTCTCCGGCCGGGGAGCGTAAAGCCGCCGGGCCGCTCGCCGATCTGGTGGCGGGCCTCACGGGCGGTGAGCCGCACGCGCTTTCCTCGCAGGCCGATTTGGAGCGCGACTTGCAGCTCAGCTCCGTCGACCGCGTCGAGCTGCTGAGCGCGCTCGAAGACCGCTTTCAGGTGGACCTGAACGAGTCGCGCTTTGCCGCCGCCACGACGCTGGGTGAGATTGAGACGATGCTGCGCCAGCCCGCGGCGGCGCGCTCGGATTTCCGCTACCCGCGCTGGGCGCAGCGCTGGCCGGTCACCTGGCTGCGCCTGATGGCTTACTACCTGCTCTCCTGGCCGGCCACCGTGCTGCTGGGCTGTCCGCGCGTTGCCGGGCGCGAGCACCTGCGCGGGGAGCGCGGGCCGGTGCTGGTGGTGGCGAACCACGTCACCATGGTGGACGTCGGCTACGTGCTCTTCGCCCTGCCGGGCCGCTTGCGCCACCGGCTGGCGGTCGCCATGCTCGGGGAGTTGTTGCAGTCCATGCGCCGCCCGCCCGCGCAGATGGGATTCTTCCGCCGCGCCGTCGAGAAGCTGAGCTACGCGCTGGTGGTGGCGCTGTTTAACGTCTTCCCGCTGCCGCAGCAGAGCGGTTTCCGGCAGAGCTTCGCTTACGCGGGCGAGTCGGTGGACCGCGGCTACAGCGTGCTGGTGTTTCCGGAAGGCGAGCGCACTCTCGATGGGAAGCTGGGCGCCTTCCGCGCCGGCGTGGGATTGCTGGCGGAGCGCTGGAACGTGCCGGTGGTGCCGGTGCGGCTGGACGGGCTCTTTGAGCTGAAGCAGGCGGGCAAGCGCATGACCGGCCCGGGAAAAGTCCGGGTGACCGTCGGCGCTCCGGTCCGCTACCCGCCCGAAACGCCGGCGGAAGAAATCGCCCGCGACCTGCGCGAGCGTGTGCGGCAGTTGGGCCGCGGCGAGGCAGGCGCCGACACTGCTAACTGAGCACCCGACTGCCCTCCCGGAGTGAAACGCGGTTCGAGGTCTGCGCTCTTTTTGCGTCCTTTGCAGTCGCGCGGAGAACAAAAGCCTTTTTTCGCCGCCGGCTTTCTGTCACACTGAGGCGTTTTAGAACCGGATGACCCCGCAGACTGTCAGGAGGTTCGAGAACCTGCGGCCAGGAAGGGGCTTTGGGGATGCCCGCGGACAGCGGGGCACAGAGACCGGGCGCAACAGGCCACCCGGGGCTGACGGCGAGCATGGCTCGGCCTTGCGGCCGGGCCCATCGATGAGAGGAAAACCAAGGATATTGGCCAGGAAGGGGAAAGTCCGAAAACTCCCGCATCGGACCGCGTCGCAAAGCCTTGGGGGCAAAGCCTCAGCGACACGGCGCCGATGCGCGAAGGGACTTCGTTATTGGTTTTAGCTGAGGGCAGTCTGGGTGTCCAATTGATTCTCTTTATGGCAAGCATCAAGGATTTCTTGCCGCCTTCTGCGGGCGCCGCCCGGGCGGGCGGAAGGGAGCGGATTTGAAACCCGCGGTCGGCCCGGAGGCTTCGGCGGAAGAGCTCGTGGCCCGCATCGCCCGGCGCGACCAGGCGGCGCTCGAGGAGCTTTACGACCGGTGCGCCCCCGGCTTGCTGGGCATGCTGATGCGTATCCTTTCCGAGCGCGCGGCGGCCGAGGAAGTGTTAGAGGAGGCCTTTGCGCGCCTGTGGAGCGAGGCGCGGCGCTGGCACCGCGAGGGCTCGAGCGCTCTGGGTAGGCTCTACCTGGTGGCGCGCCGCAAAGCCATCGCGCGCTTGCGCGCTCAACGCCGCCAGCCACCCCTCACCTTTTCCGTTCCGGAGCGCAGCATGCCCGCCTGGCTCCCCCACCCGCAGGAAATCGCGCGCGTGGACCAGCGGCGGGAACTTCTTCGCAAGGTCATTCATCAATTGCCGAAACCGCAGCGCGCGGCGCTGGAGGGCGTGATTTTCGACGGCTACGCGGCCGCAGAGTTGGCCGGACAGATGGACGAACCCCGCGCGCGCACCCGCGCCGGTTTGCAGGCCGCCATGCGTTTCCTGCGCCATCGCCTGGCGGCGGTACTGGGAACATGGGCTGCCAACATCTAGACGAATATTACGAGCTCTGCCTGCTGGGCGCGACGAACGTCGAGGCCTGTGGGCTCATCCGCGAGCACGTCGAGCGCCAGTGCCCTTACTGCCTGGCGCGCCTGCGCGAGGCGGCGCGCACCGTCTATCTGCTCTGCCGCCTCGCCCCCGATGTTCCTCCCCGGCCCAAATCGAAGGCGCAGCTCCTGCGCCGCCTGCACAAGAAGTAATCTTCCCGCTGCCTCGCGCTCGCCCGCCGATTGGCTTGACTTTCTCCCGCCCGATATGAAATAAGCCCTCCAGCCCCGCGCTCGCGAGGAGCGGCGTTGGTGCGCGGCGGCGAAAGGGCGAAACTTGGCGGATTCAACCGGGAAGACAGGCCTGAAGCGCGAGCTGGGGCTCTTACAAGCGACCTCGCTGGCCGTGACCGACATGATCGGCATCGGCCCCTTCATCACCATCCCCCTGTTTTTGGCCACCATGGGCGGCCCGCAAGCGATGCTGGGATGGATCGTGGGGGCGCTGCTGGCGCTCTGCGACGGGTTGGTGTGGGCGGAACTGGGTGCCGCCATGCCCAAGGCCGGCGGCAGCTACAACTATTTGCGCGAGGCTTTCGGCCCGCGCACCGTGGGGCGCTGGTTCGCTTTCCTGGTGGTCTGGCAGGTGATCTTCTCCGCGCCACTCTCGGTGGCCAGCGGCTCCATCGGCTTTGCGGATTACTTCCGCTACCTGGTACCCGGGCGCCTCGACTGGCACTGGCAGGTGTTCGGCCACGCGGTTTCGGGCGTCAACATCCTCGCCGCACTCATTCCCCTGGGCCTCATCCTGGTGCTCTACCGCCGCATCCGCACGGTGGGAAACATTTCCGTGGTGCTGCTGGTGGGGGTGCTGGCGGGCTGCCTGTGGATCGTGGTTTCGGGCGTGCCCCACCTGTCACTGTCGCGCATCTTGGATTTTCCTCCTCATGCTTTCCAGATGAGATGGGCGTTCTGGGCGGGACTGGGCCACGCGACGCTCTTCGCCCTTTACGACTACTTCGGCTACTACAACGTCTGCTACCTGGGTGAGGAAGTGCGCGACCCGGGGCGCACCATCCCGCGCGCCGTGCTGCTCTCCATCTTCCTGGTCATGGTTCTCTATCTGCTCATGAACTTCTCCATTCTTAGTGTGGTGCCCTGGCGCGAGGCGCAGCACAGCAGCTTTATCGCTTCCACTTACATCCAACGCCTCTACGGCACCGGAGCGGGGAAGGTCATGACCCTGCTCATGCTCTGGATCGCCTTCTCGTCGGTCTTCTCGCTGCTCGTCGGCTACACGCGCATTCCGTATGCGGCGGCCGCCGACGATAATTTCTTCCGCATCTTCGCGCGCCTGCACCCCAAGGGCGAGTTTCCGTACGTGTCGCTCATCACCCTGGGCGTGATCGCCTCCGCCTTCAGCCTGCTGAGCCTTCCGGAGGTGATCGGCAGCCTGGTGGCCATCCGCGTCCTCAACCAATACCTTCCGCAGGCCATCGGGTTCTTTGCCCTGCGCGTCCGCCATCCCGAGATGCCGCGGCCCTTCCGCATGTGGTTCTATCCGCTGCCCGGCATCATTATTGTCGCCGGATGGTTCTACATCCTGGGAACTTCCATGCCCCGCTCCCTGGTGCTGGGGGCGGCGGTTCTGGTGGTGGGCAGCGGAGCGTTCTTTGTGCGCGCCTGGAAGCGCGGCGAGTGGCCCTTCGAAAAACAGGAGGCTGTTGGCGGTAGGCAGTAGGCGGAAGGCAAATAGAGAAGGTTGAAGGATAAAGGGTAAAGGTTGAAGGATTAGGGATCCCTGCGAACCTCAGTTTCTGGTTTTCAAACCTCGGTTTTCCACTCTCAACTGCCGACTGTCAACTTTGGGCTTACTACTTCCAACTCCCAACCTTCAACTCTTGACTCTCAACTTTCAACTTTCGACTCCGGGTTCTCAGCTCTCCGCATCCCTGCGTCCCAGCAGAAACATCCCCTCGTTGTGAACGATGGTGATGTCGTCGCCGTTGGCGCGCGCGGCGAAGGCCGCGGCGTCGCCGGCCATGGCTTCTTCCACGAGCTGGCGGACTTCCTGGTAGCGCTTCAGTTCGGGTTTGATCCCGGCGCGCAGCATCCACTGGTTGAAGGAGCGCTCGCGGCGTTTGAGGCGCTGGCGGGTGAATTCCAGCCCCAGCTCGTCGAACATCGCCAGGAAAGTGGTCAAGCGCAGCGAGAGGGTGTGCGAAGGGTCGCGCAGCTTCTCGATGCGATTGTGCAGCTCAAACTTGGAGTCGCTTTCCGGCCCCAGGGTGTCAATCACCACCATGCGGCCCTGCGGTTTCATCACCCGCAGCATTTCGCCCAGGGCAAGGCGCGGCTTGGAGACATGGTGGAGCGAGCACTGGCAGGTCACCAGGTCGAAGACGGCGTCGGGGTAGGGAAGGCGCTCGGCTTCGGCGCAGCCGAAATCCACGTTGGCGATGCCGCGCTCCGCCTGGAAGGCGCGCGCCTGGCGCAGCATGGCGGGCGTCAGGTCCGCGCCGTGCGCAAAGCGGACGCGCGGCGC
>JBJKQV010000023.1:0-13855 GCA_046704985.1 Terriglobia bacterium | reverse complement strand
CGCCGGGCGTTCGCGCGCGCCTCCTCCAGGTCGAAAGGAACGTAAGGCAACAGGTCGGTCTTATTGATGACCAGCGCCGCCGACTTGAAAAACGTGGCGGGATACTTGAGCGGCTTGTCGTCGCCTTCCGTCACGCTCATGAGCACGATCTTGGCGGCTTCGCCCAGGTCATAGCTCGCCGGGCAAACCAGGTTGCCGACGTTCTCGATCAGCAGCAGATCCAGGTCTTCGAGCTTCCAACCCTCGAGCCCGCGCTCGACCATTCGCGCGTCCAAGTGGCAGGCGCCCCCGCTCGAAATCTGCCGCACCGGGAAGCCGAAGCGCGCCAGGCGCTGCGCGTCGTTGTCGGTTTGAATGTCGCCGGTGAGCGCCGCCACGCGTGTCTCGCGCGGCAGGCCCTGCAAGGTACGCTCGAGCAGCGCGGTCTTGCCCGAGCCCGGCGCGCTGATAAAGTTCAGGCACAAAATCCCGGCGGCGGCAAATCGCTCGCGCAGCGCGGCGGCGATGCGGTCGTTCTCGCTCAACACTTTTCGTTCCAGGGGAATTCGGCTCAAGGGTCTTCGACCTCCAGGTAGGCCAGCTCCAATTCGTCGCCGCCTGCGAACTCGGTTTGCGCGTTACCGCAGCGCGGGCAGCCGGTCGAGTAATCCACCACCTCGAAGGTATGCTCGCAGCGCGGGCAGAGGTGCCGGCGCGCCCGGGGCTCGATCGCCAGATCGAGCGGCTCGAGGTCGCTCCCCGCCACCAGCGAATCGAAGCAAAAGCGCAGCGCCCCGGCGTCCACGCCCGCCAGCTCGCCCAAGCGCATTCCCACCTTCAGCACGTGCGCGCCCCGGCGCGCGCTTTCTTCGCGCACGGTTTTCAGAATCGAGTTGGCGACGCTCATTTCGTGCACGCGCGCGTCCTTGCGAGTTCAGCAGATGCGCGGCAACTGGTCGCCCGCCAGCATATCCACAATGCGCGTGGTGCCGAGCACCGTGCGCATCACCACCGGCGGGTCCACCGCCTCCTCGACCGTGCCGATGATTTGCGCCGCCTTCCCCAGGGGATGGGCGCGCATCGCCGCGAGCAGCGGCTCGGCCGCTTCGGGCGCGACGAAGGCGATCAGTTTCCCTTCGTTGGCGACATAGAGCGGATCGAGCCCCAGCAATTCGCAAGCGCCGCGCACTTCCTCGCGCACGGGGATGGAGCGCTCGTCGACGCGGACGGAGACCCGCGAACTCGCGGCAATTTCGTTGAGCGCGCTGGCCACGCCTCCGCGCGTCGGGTCGCGCAGGCAACGGATGGCGCGCGAGATTTCGAGCATCTTGGCCACCAGGCCGTGAAGCGGCGCGCTGTCGCTCGCAACCGCGCTCTCGAACTTCAATCCTTCGCGCTCCGCCAGGATGGCGATGCCGTGCTCGCCGATGGAGCCGCTGAGCAGAACGCGGTCCCCGGGACGCGCCTGACCGGCCGAAAAGGTCACCCCTTCGGGCACCAGCCCCAATCCCGAGGTGTTGATAAAAAGCTGGTCGCCGCTGCCCTTCTCGACCACCTTGGTATCGCCCGTCACCACCTCGACCCCCGCCGCCTGCGCGGCGTGCCGCAGCGACTCGACCACGCGCTTCAGAATTCCGATCTCCAAACCTTCCTCGATGATGAACGCGGCGCTCAGGAAGAGCGGCTGCGCTCCGGCCATGGCCAGGTCGTTGACGGTGCCGTGGACGGCCAGCGAGCCGATGTCGCCGCCGGCAAAGAACAGCGGACTGACGACGAACGAGTCGGTGGTGAAGGCCACGCGCCTACCGTCCAAATTCACCACCGCCTGGTCGTCGAGGCGATCGAGGATGGGATTGGAAAACGCGGGAAGAAAAACGCCGCGGGTGAGTTCGGCGCTCAGTTTGCCGCCGCTGCCGTGGCCGAGCAGAATCGTGTCGCTCGCTGTGAGCGGCAACGGACATGCGAGCGCTTCGGGATTCTTGCGGTTGTCATCCATGACGCACAGCCGGCGCGGCGTGCCGGCGATAGCGGTAATACGCAGCGCAGGCGCCTTCCGCCGAAACCATCGGCGCCCCCAGGGGACGCTCGGGCGTGCAGCGAACCCCGAACGCCGGGCAGTCAACGGGCTTGGCCAACCCTTGCAGCACCTGCGCGCTGATGCACTCGGCAGGCTCTTCGGCTGCAAATTCCTCCAGTGCGAAGACCTTTTCCGCATCGTAATCCGAGAATTCCGGCCTCAGGCGCAGACCGCTCTGGGAGATCGAGCCCAGACCGCGCCAGCGCCGGTCCGCCACCTCAAAAACCTCTTCCATGATTTTCTGCGCCGCCAGGTTGCCGGCCCGCGAGACCGAGCGCGCGTACTGGTTCTCGACCTCGGCGCGGCCGGCTTCCAATTGCACGACCAGCATCTGGATCGCTTCCAGCAAGTCGAGCGGCTCGAACCCGCCCACCACCATAGGCACTCGGAACTCGCGGCTGAGCGCTTCGTACTGGCGGTAGCCCGTCACCGTGCAAACGTGCCCGGGGGCAATGAAGCCCTGCACGCGATTGGAAGGAGAGGCGAGCAAGGAGCGGATGGCCGGCGGCACGAGCACCTGCGACACCAGCATGGAAAAATTCTTCAGCCCTTGCTGGCGCGCCCGCCAGACGGCCATGGCGTTGGCGGGGGCGGTAGTCTCAAAACCGATGGCGAAAAAAACCACGCGCCGCGCGGGATTCGCGCGGGCCATTTCCACAGCCTCGAGCGGCGAGTAGACCACGCGCACGTCACCGCCCGCCGCCTTCACCCGCAGCAGGTCGGAGTGCGAGCCGGGAACGCGCAGCATGTCGCCGTAAGAGACGAAGGTGACCTCGGGCCGCGCAGCAATGTGCAGCGCCTTGTCCACCATTTCGAGCGGCGTGACGCAGACCGGGCACCCCGGCCCGTGGACGATCTCGAGCGACGGGGGCAGAAGCTCGTCAAGGCCGTAGCGCATGAGGGTGTGCGTCTGGCCGCCGCAAATCTCCATCAGCACCCAGGGGCGCGTCACCTGGCGGCGGAGCGAGGCGGCCAGGGCGCGCGCCAGGCGCTCGTCGCGGTATTCGTCGAGGTATTTCATCGGGGTTGGTTCTTGCCGCCTTCGGGCGCCGGCGCGGCGGGTGGGACGCCCAAACCTTCGCCTTCCAGAAAGCCCAGGTCCTCCAAAAGCTTGTAGGTGCGCTCGGCTTCGGCGGCGTCCACGCGGCTGATGGCGTAGCCCACGTGGACCATCACGTAGTCGCCCACCGCCGCCTCAGGGACGAAATCCAGATAGACGGCGCGCGTGACGCCTCCAAACTGCACGCGTCCCACGCGCGCGCCGTCACGCTCTTGCGCTTCCAGAACTTTTCCGGGGATAGCCAGGCACATGGAGGGCGCTCCGGAGCCTCCCTGCTCGCTCCCATTCTAGGTGAGAGGGGCCGTGGCTTCAAACCCTTCTCGGTCCGCCGATATTCCCGCCCGGCCGAAGCCGCCCGCGGGGGCGGTCAGTGTGAAGGCGCGGAATCCCCCGGCCCGCCGCCCGCGTCTGCGCCTTCGGCGCGGGATTCCGCCAGGACTTGCCGGATGAGCGCTTTCAACTCGTCGCGGTTGAAATCCAGGTGCAGCGCCAGCGGCTTGCTGGCCTCGCCGAAATAAAGGCTCGTGTGGGGAAACGGAATTTCGATACCCACCTCGTCGAATTTCTTCTTGATGCGCCGGTTCATTTCGCGTCCCACCGCCCACTGCTGAATGGGAACGGTCTTGATGCGCGCCTTGATGATCACCGCCGAGTCCGCAAACTTGTCCACGCCCAACACCTCCAGGGGTTGGAGGATGAGGGGCGCAAACTTCTCGTCTTTCATCAGCCCTTCGGCCACCTCTCGCAGGACCTCCACCACGTGGTCGGTGTCCTCCTTGTAAGCCACACCCAGATCGAAAACGTAGTAGGAAAACTCGTGGGTCATGTTGGAAAGCGAGGTGATGCTTCCGTTGGGAAACACGTGGGTGGTTCCGTCCTGGCTCCTCAGAACAATGGTGCGCAGGTTGATCTGCTCGACCAGCCCTCCCGTGCCGTTGACCACCGCCACATCGTTCACGCGCACCTGGTCTTCGAGCAGGATAAACAACCCCGACACCACGTCGCGCACCAGGTTTTGCGCGCCAAAGCCCACCGCCAGGCCGACGACGCCGGCGCCGGCCAGAATGGGACCGATGTCGAAACCGGCCTCTTTCAGGATCATGATGAACGCCACCACCCAAATCACCGCCACCACGGTCTTGCGGAAAATGGCGCCCAAGGTGGTGGCGCGCTTTTCCACCTCCACGCCGCCCCGCCCGCGCCGCTGCATGGTATCCACGATGCGGGACCGGACCTTGGGCACGGAACGGTGGAAAATCCTGGCGATGATGTAGGCGGTGAGCAGGATGGCCAGGATGCGGATCAGATGGTAAACGAAAGGATAGAGGTCTCCGACCAGCGGTTGCAGTGAAAAGGACATGGGCGAGGTTTCCCCCTGCTTGCGATTTGTACGGCCCGCCGAAAGCGCCGCGGGATAGCAGGCGCCGGCGTCAACTTGCCCGGGGGCCCGTCACGGCTCAGGCAGGGTTCCTTCATATCCACCCGCCGATGACCCTTCGCGCCTCGGGGTCCCGCCCTCAGATTAGAACACCAGCGGCTGCCTCACAAGGGGTTCGCGGGCGCGACGGCAATAAAGAAACAGAAAAAAGGGGCCGCCCGGAGAGCGGCCCCCATGTGTGCGTTGAGTGGAAATGAATTGGCAGGATTATAGCAATCCCGCGGTCATTGTACAAGAGGGTGTAAGCCGATTTTTGCGAATTGACTTCCCCGGAGGCGGATGGTAGGGTCAACAGTATCGTATTAAGGGCTCATACCGTAGCCAAATCTCAGACCTCGCGGGGCGCGACCCGCCGGGAACATAACCATGGAGGAGAAAGCATGAAGAGGACCGTGGTATGCCTGTTCGTAGCCGCCCTGGCGGTGGCGCTGCCGGCTGCGGCGCAAATGCGACCCAAAACGATTGTCCGCCTTTACGATGTGAAGGTCAAAAGCGGCATGCACCAGCAGTTTGAAGCAGGCGTGAAGAAGATTCGGGCCTGGCAGAAAGAGCACAACTACCCTCTCAGGTCCCTCACCTGGAGTGTCATCAGCGGCGAGCGCGACGGCGAGTATCTCATTCCGGTCTTTGCCGCCAACTGGAAGGAATTTGATGCCGCGGCGAAGTTCGGCCCGGAAATGGGCAAAGAGATCCAGGCCGACGTCGGTCCTTATCAGGAATCCGTGGTCGCTTCCTATTGGCAGCTCCAGCCGGACCTGGAGGCGAACCCCCCGCAAGTCAACGCCACGCCGCCCAAATTCATTTCCCTGACAACCTATTATCTGAGGCCGGGCGCCGGGGACAGGTTGGAAGATGTGATCAAGCAAGCCAACGCGGCTATCAAGAAGACGAGTTGGCCCACCAAGCCCGACGAGTGGTATACGCTGGAGAATGGCGGCAAGGGCACCCAACTCCTGCATGTGACCTGGCACCAGGATTGGGCGAGCTTTCAGCCTCCCGATCCGTCTTTCGGCAAGATGCTTTCCAACGTTTACGGCAAGGAAGGTTCTCATGCACTCTTCATGAAGTTTGTGAAGGGCGTGAAGACGTGGCGCACGGAGATTTTGCGCTATCGTCCCGAGCTCAGTTACACCCCGAGTTCGCAATAGCCAAGGCTTGGCGGAAATTGCGAGTCCGAAGCCTTTGGGCCCCGGGCTCTCGGATTTCCGGCCGGGTTCCTGAAACGCTCCTGCTGCACTCGTCGGCAATCACCAGCGGAGCCCTAACAGATGAAAAAAACAAATACGGAGGAAAATGCATGAAAAGGATCCTCGCATCCTTGTTTATCGGTGTCCTGGCCATGGCCCTGCCGGCGGCAGCTCAGATGGCCCCTAAGACGATTTCCCACGTGCTTTACGTCACAGCCAAGAGCGGGATGCACTCCCAGTTCGAGGCGGGCGTGAAGAAGCTCCGGGTCTGGCAAAAGGAACATAACTATCCCTATGCCAGCCAAGCCTGGGTCGTGATCACCGGTAAGCGAGAAGGAGAATACGTGTTCGTAACCGGTGGCCGCGACTGGAAAGACTTTGACGAAAGCGCAAAGTTCGGCGAGGGAGAGTCGAAAGTGGTGGCTGCCGACATTGCACCTTACGTTGACTCCGTCGTCGGCTCCTTCTGGCGGGTCCATCCCGACCTGAGCGCCCACCCGCCGCAGGCCGGGCACACCCCGCCCCAATTCATCTCCGTCACCACCTATTACCTCCAACCGGGAGGTGAGGCGAGCGTTGAACACTTGATCAAGCAAGTGAATGAGGCGATCAAGAAAACCCAATGGCCCGCTCCGCCCAACGAATGGTACTCACTGGTCAACGGCGGCATGGGGTCGCAGTTCGCCCACGTCACGGGCCACCAGGATTGGGCGAGCTTCGCGCCTCCGCAACCTTCTTTCGAGAAGATGCTGACCGAGGCCTACGGCAAAGAAGGAAGCACCGCGATTTTTCACAAGTTCGTGAAAAACATCAAAACCTGGCGCACCGAGATCTACCGCTACCAATCGGAGCTGAGCTACACCCCGGCCATGCAGTAACTCCCGCCAGGACCGCCACGGCCGGTCCGTCGCCCGACGGACTGGCCGCGGCTTTTTCCGCATCATCGTGTCTGTTCCTGAAAGGCCTCGATCGAAGGCGCCTAACGCCCGGCGGAAGCGCGCCGGGCGCGGAAAGCGTAGTGGTAGGGGAAGAGGCGTTCCGGCCCCACTTCAAATCCCAGGCGCACCAGGCGCCGGCGCGCCTCGGCGGGATTGTAGACGTGGTCGGCGGGCGGGCCCACGGGGCGCTTGGCGGCGGCGTTCCAGTCAATGAAAACCGCCATCCCGCGGGGTTTCAACAACCGGCGGAGCGAGCGCAGCGCCGCGTCGCCCAGTTCGTGCAGGACGTTCAAGGCCAGGACGCGGTCGGCGGGAGCGCCGCGCCGCGCTTGCGACGCCGCCATAGGGTGCAGATTGGCGAGGGGCGCGGCCTTCAGCTTGGCGCGCATCAGGCGGAGCATGGCGGGCAACTCGTCGAGGGCGAAGATCTCGACGTCGGGCCGGCGCCGCGCCAGCTCGATGGCTTAAGTTCCTGTTCCCGTGCCGAAATCGATCAGCCGCCCGCGGGGGGGCAGCCGGAGCAAGCCGGCGACGCTTCTGACGGGCAAATACCCGAAACGCGCCGGATCGTCCAGGCGGGCCGCGCGCTGCGGATCAAAGCGCTGCTTTTGCCGGGCCCCGTGGCGGTCGCCGTGGGGAGAAGTGTGGGTCAACTCTTTGCCTCCTGCCCGCGTGCCGGCGAAGGGCTGTATCCCAATCGATGGGAAATCTCCCGGCTGGTTTCGCACACCAGGCGGACGATGCCGGGCAGGCGCGCCGCAGTGATGCGCATCGCCGGGCCCGCCACGCTAAACGCAGCACGCACCAGTCCGGAATGTTCGAAGAGCGGCGCCCCCACGCAGCGCAGCCCCTCCACCACCTCTTCGTTGTCCACCGCATAACCTTCCTCGCGCACGCGCGCCAGCTCCTTGCGCAGTTGCGGAAGGGACGTAAAGGTGTGCGGGGTGCGGCGCACCAGGCCGGGCGACTCGGCCAGAGCCTTCAGGAAGGCGTCGTCCTGGTGGGCCAGGATGGCCTTACCCACTCCCGTGCAGTAAAGCGGCAGGACGCTGCCCAGGGGCGCGTCCAGGCTGACCGGCTGCGGGCTGCCGTAATTGTCGATGGAGAGCGCGTGCTGGCCCTGCAGGATGGCCAGGTGCACGGTTTCCTGGGTCTGCTCGTTCAGCCGCCGCAGCAGGGGCGCGGCCACCTGCCGGAAATCGAGGCGGCTCAGGACCTTCAGCCCCATGCGCATTACCCCGTAGCCGAGCCGGTAGGCGCCGTTCAGAGGGTCCTGCTCCACGAAGCCTTCGCGCGTCAGGTTCACCAGCAGCCGATGCACGGTGCTGACGTGCAAGCGCAACCGGCGGCTTAGCTCGGTAAGCGAATAGCTGGGCTGCTCGCCGTCCGCGAGCACTTCCAGAATGTTCAACGCCTTCACCAGCGACTTGACGGTGTACGCGCCGGCGGGGGCCTTCCAAGCCTGCAAAGCCGTTTTCATAGGGTGATAATTATGTCAGAACCTTGCGGCGCGTCAAGCCCTTCTCTGCTCGGGCCGCCGCTGCCCAGCGCGCTCGTTGACTCGCGCTTATCAAATCATATAATGCCTATACGTGGCTTTTGTGGCACGAAGCAATCTTGCGGCAAGAGCCATGGGGCCGGTAACGTCTGCATGCGAGGGGTGAAGTGAGCCTGCCTGCCACCTCCACGGAAACACGCCCGCAGCCCGTCGAAGCCGCCGGCCTGAAGATCGCCGTGGTGGGCGGATTGGCCTACGACCCGCTCTACGAGCTACTGCCCGAATTCGAGGCCAAGACCGGCAAGAGCGTGCAGGTCGCAGCACAGATCCCCTTGCCCGAGCTCGCCGCGCACCTTCAGGAAGCTCTGCGTTCCGGCGCCCCCGCCTACGACCTCATCTCCACCGACCGCCGGCACCTGCTTTCTCAAAAGAGTTTCCTCCGCCCGCTCGACGACTGGTTTCGCTCCGGCGAGCTGAACGAGTTTCTGCCCGAGCTCCTCGAGCCGCTGCGCGTCGAGGGATGGTTGCTCGCCCTGCCGCGCAACCGGGAAGCCCGCGTCCTGCACTTCCGCCGCGACCTGTTCGACGACCCCGGCGAGCAGGAGACTTTCCGCCAGGCCACGGGGCGCGAGCTGCGTCCTCCGGAAAGCTGGGAAGAGCTCGCACAGGTGGCCCGGCACTTTACCCGCCCGCCGGAGCTTTACGGCTTCGTTTTTCCGGCGCGCGGAGGCGGACTGTTCGGCGCGTTTGCGGAGCTGACCGCCATGGCGGGCGGCGAAGTCTTTCTCGCCGGGCATCGCCCGGGCTTCGCCGACTCGGCAGGGCGCTGGGCGCTGGGCTTCCTGCGCCGCCTCTACCTGGAGGACCGCGTCACCCCCGCCGAACTTCCCGATCTCAGCGCCGATGAGCTCTCCGACTTGCTGCTGCGCGGCCACTGCGCGATGGGCACCGACCGTCCGGGGGTCTTCCACCGCTACCAGGACCCCGCACACTCGCGGGTGGCGGGGCGCTTCGATTTCGCCCCCTACCCGGCGGGCCCGGCGGGAGTGCGGGGCGCCTGGGCGGGCGAGCACGCCTTTGCCATTCCCTCCGGCGCCGGCGACGAAGAAGGCGCGCGCGCGCTGCTCAAGTTTCTGGTCTCCCCCGACGCCCAGTGGCTGGAAGCCCAGCAAGGCGCGCTGCCCGCCCTGAAGAGCGTTGCGGCGCGGCTCAAGGAGGAAACGCCCGCCGACTCGCTGGCCGGCCGCCGCCTCGCCCTGCTCGAACAGGCGGGTTCGGAAGCGCTTCACCCGCCGTGCCTGGCCCCCTACCCGGAGATGGAACGTGCCGCCAGCGACGCCCTGCTGCGCGGACTGACCGGCGAGTGGAGCGTCGAGGACGCGCTGCACCGCGCCGCCGCGGAGATCGAAAAAGTCCTGATGGGATAAGAATCCCCTTCCCTCCCGGCGCCCAAAATCGGCGCCGCCGCAAACCCGCCGCGCCATCCACAACGGCTATAATAGAAAAGCAATCTTAGGCAAGAGTCAGCGAAGGGGGAATCATGGAGCCATTTGCTTATCACGTCTTTATCTGCGATCAAAAAAAGCCCGACGGAGTTCCGTGTTGTTCGGCGCGCGGATCGGGCAAGTCGTTGGAAGCTCTCCGCAAGGAATTGGACGCGCGCGGCCTGACGGACACGGTGCAGGTGACCGCGTGCGGCTCGCTGGGAGTTTGCGAGCGCGGCCCGAACCTGGTGGTCTACCCGCAAGGCGTCTGGTATTCCAACGTGACGCCCCAGGACGTTCCCGAGCTGGTGCGCAGCCATTTCCAGGCGGGGCGGCCGGTGGAGCGCTTGATGAACTCCGACGCCGCGGCGCTGGGCGCGGAAATCCGCGCGAACCGCGACAAGATGCTGGCGGCGCGCCGCGCTCAGGAAGCGGCAGGGATGCTTCCCGACGACCTGAACGCCACCCTGCGCGGTTTCATGGAGAGCCGCGTGCTCCTCACGGCGCTGGAGCTGGATTTGTTCACGGCCGTGGGCAACGGCTCGACGGCCGAGCAGGCCGCCAAAAAAGCGGGGAGCAATCCTCGCGCGACCGCCATGCTGATGAACGCTCTGGCCGCGATGGGCCTGCTCGGAAAGCAGGGCGAGACTTTCCGCAACGCCCCCGCGGCGGGGCGCTACTTCGCCGCCGGGTCGAAGGATTACGCGCGCCCGGGACTGCTTCACGCCGCGCATCTCTGGCGATCCTGGTCGACGCTCACCGAGTGCGTGCGCGCGGGCACGGCCGTGGCGCGCCAAGAATCGCGCGGGCCGGTGGAGGATTGGACGCAGGCCTTCATCGCCGCCATGCACCGCAACGCCGGCGAGCGCGCGCCCTTGGTGGTCCGGACGGTGGGCGTCGAGCGAGTCGAGCGTATGGTCGATGTGGGCGGCGGCTCGGGGGCTTACTCCATCGCCTTCGCTAAAGCCAATTCCAAACTGCACAGTGAAATTCTCGACTTGCCGGAAGTGCTCTCAATCGCTCAAGGGCACATTCGCGAGGGAGGGTTGGAAGCGCGCATTTCGACGCGCCCGGGCGACCTTCGCAGAGACGCTTTCGGCGGCGGACATCAGCTGGTTTTTATCTCCGCCATCTGCCATATGCTCAACGAGACGGAAAACCTCGACCTGATGAAGCGTTCTTTCCAGGCGCTCTCATCCGGCGGCCGCGTGGTGGTGCAGGATTTCATCCTCGAGCCCGACCGCACCGCGCCGCGCTTTGCGGCGCTTTTTGCGCTCAACATGCTGGTGGGTACACGCGGAGGATCAAGTTACACCGAGGAAGAGTACGCCGGTTGGTTGCGCGAGGCGGGATTTAGCGCCATAGAGCGCGTGCGCCTGCCAGGTCCCACGGGCCTGATGATCGGCACACGGCCGTAGCCCACAGCGTGATTACACCGTGAGTACATAAGAAGCAGTACCAGCTTCTTGCACTTTTGACGACGAACGCCAATAATAGGTGCATGGACAACTACTGGGCCCTGGGCCTGTTTTTCGGGATTCTGGTTTTCTGGTACGTGATTGCGCCACGGCTGCCGGGCGTTTCCAAATTCACCTGAGCGCCGCGCATTCAGACCCCGTCGGGGCCGAAAACCGACAAGCCCGAAGACTGCTGAAGTACTCTTACGGCGAGCAAGATTCATCTCCTCCCTCCGTGGTGACGCCTTCGCATCCCCCCTGACATTTTGGCCATCCTGAGGTGGCCGGTCTTTGTGTACCCAATCGAACCAGAAAGCTTTCGCTCGCGAGGGAGCAGCCACTCCGCGAAGGCGTTCAATCCGCAAAGGTGTGACCCTGCTTCCACCGCTGACCTTCGAGGTCAACCTCGCACGTCCGGGCGCTGGGACAGCCGGCCGGAGTTACGGCCCGCTTGGCGCCCGACCGGGGCGGCGGCAGCCGAGGGCCGCAACTCGAAGAACTTAACATATCGCTAACACATTGTTCTATAAGGACTTCCCTCATAATTAAGGTCTGCCCGCCACGGCCGCTTGGCGTCCGGCACCTTTTGTGCGAGAATGCCGAGCGGCTCGCAGCCGGGCCCTGGACCCCTAACGGCGACCGGGCGCGTCTCGCCGCCGGCTTTTTTTGCCACAACTATGGAACGAAATCCCACCGAGCCTCCCGGACCTTCCTCCTCCAGCGCTCTGCCCCGCGTCGTTGTCGCCACCACCGCCATGCTCACCTTCATCTCTTTCTGGCGGGCGGCAGCGGTCGTGCTGAACGACCTGGGGTCTTCGGCGTTCTACGCGGGCGGCATCGCCGAGCAGGCGCTGGGCCCCTCCGCCCCCTGGTACATCTTCGCGGTCATGCTGTTTGCCTACGCCGTCGCGCAGATGTACGTGGAAAGCTGCAGCATGTTCGTGCGCGGCGGGGTCTACCGGGTGGTGAAAGAGGCCATGGGTGGGACGCTGGCCAAGATTTCGGTCTCCGCCCTGATGTTCGACTACATCCTCACCGGGCCCATCAGCGGCGTCTCGGCGGGGCAATACCTGGTGGGCTTCCTCAACGAGCTGCTCCGCTACGCGCACATCGACATGGTGCTGCCCACCAACTCGACCGCTGCCGTCTTCGCCATCGCC
The DNA here is from genome assembly GCA_046704985.1 of Terriglobia bacterium. Taxonomy (GTDB): domain Bacteria; phylum Acidobacteriota; class Terriglobia; order UBA7540; family UBA7540; genus JBJKQV01. Next base: position 1,577 of record JBJKQV010000023.1, on the reverse strand, counting down.
GTCACCCTCTATTTCTGGTGGGAGAACATCAAGGGCATCGAGGAATCGAGCGAAAAAGCGGTGCGCATCATGCAGTTCACCACCGTGATGGTGGTGGTGATGATCGTCTGGTGCGGCTACACCATCTGGGTGCGGGGCGCGCACCTGCCGCCCTCCCCCACCCCCTCCCACCTGCACTTCTCCCCGGCGGCGGAAGGCTGGCTGCTCTCCAGCCACCTGCCCGAAATTATCGGCGTCATCGGCATCCTGGTGGCCTTTGGACACTCGGTGCTGGCCATGAGCGGCTTGGAGACCCTCGCGCAAGTCTACCGCGAAATCCAACACCCCAAGCTTCCCAACCTGAAGAAGACGGCGTTCATCGTTTTCGTCTACAGCATGCTCTTCACCTCGCTGGTCTCCTTCTTCGCCTTCATGATCATTCCTGACGCGCACGTGCGCGCGGGCTTCAAGGACAACCTGATCGGCGGGCTGGCGATGAACGTCGTGGGGCCCTTCACGCTGCGCATGCTGTTCCACGCCTTCGTGGTGGTGGTGGGCATCATGATTCTGGCCGGGGCGGCCAACACCGCCATCGTGGGCTCCAACGGGGTGCTGAACCGGGTTTCGGAAGACGGCGTGCTCGCCGACTGGTTCCGCCGCCCGCACTCGCGTTACGGAACCTCCTACCGCATCATCAACCTGGTCGTCGGCCTCCAGATCCTCACCATCCTGCTCAGCAAGGGAAACATCATCCTGCTGGGCGAGGCTTACGCCTTCGGGGTGATCTGGAGTTTTTCGATGAAGGGATTGGGCGTGCTGGTGCTGCGCTTCACCAAGCCCGGGCCGCGGGAGTTCCAGGTGCCTCTCAATCCCAAGCTGGGCGGGGTGCAGATTCCCATCGGGCTCTCCCTCATCACCGCCGGCCTCTTTGCCACCGCCATCGTCAACCTCTTCACCAAGCAGATCGCCACCATCTCCGGGGTGAGCTTCACCACCCTGTTTTTTATCCTCTTCACCGCCTCGGAGGCCTACAACCGCCGGCGCGGCAAGGTGCACGAGGAGATGGACCAGTTCAACCTGGTGCCCGGCAAGGAAATCAGCACCGAGTCGGTGGGCTGCCGCCCCGGCAACGCGCTGGTGCTGCTGCGCGACTACAACACTCTCTACAACCTGGGGCCGGTGCTCGACCGCCTGAACACCGCGCGCCAGGACGCCGTGGTGCTGCACGTGCGCGTGCTGCGCCGCGCCGCCTCGGGAGAGAGCGCCCTGCACCCCGAGCAGCTCTTCACGACCATCGAACAGAAACTGTTCACCCGCGCCTTGTCAGTGGCCGAAAAACACGGCAAGACGGTGCGCCTCGCCATGGTGGCCGCCAACGACGTCTGGGACGGCATCATGCGCGCCGCCCAGAGCCTGGAATCCTCCACCGTGGTGCTGGGCAGCTCCGCCAAAATGAGCGTGGCGGAGGAGGCGCGGCGCGCCGGCCTAGCCTGGGAGCGCCTTCCCAAACCCAAACCGCACTTCAACCTGGAAATCTTCAACCCCGGCGGGGGGCAGGAGATGTTCTACATGGGGCCCCACGCCCCCCACCTGACCCC
>JBJKQV010000022.1:0-6373 GCA_046704985.1 Terriglobia bacterium | reverse complement strand
TTTACCTGCGGCTGATCGCCCGCTGCCTGGAGCAGGGCCGCAGCGCCCTGCTGCTGGTTCCGGAGATCGCTTTGACGCCCGCCATGCTGGAAAGCTTCCGCGCGCGCCTGGGCGACCGCGTGGCCGTGCTGCACAGCGGCCTGGGCGAAGCAGAGCGCGACCAGGAGTGGTGGCGCGCCCGGCGCGGCGAAGCGCGCGTTCTGTTGGGAACGCGTTCGGCGATCTTCGCCCCCCTCGAACGGCTGGGAGTGATCATCGTGGACGAAGAGCACGACCCCAGCTACAAGCAGCAGGAAACGCCGCGCTACCACGGCCGCGACGTGGCGCTGGTGCGCGCGCGGCTGGAAGGAGCCGTGGCGGTGCTGGGCTCGGCCACGCCCTCGCTCGAGTCGGCACGGAACGCCCGGCAGGGGAAGTACCACCTGGCGCGCCTGGACGAGCGCGTGGCGGGGCGCGCCCTGGCGAGCGTCGAGATCGTGGACATGCGCAAGGAATTCCGCGAGACGCTCACCCAGGTGCCGCTTTCGCGCCGCCTGCGCGAGGAGATCGCCGCGCAGCTCGAGGCCGGCGAGCAGACGATGATTCTGCTCAACCGCCGCGGCTACTCCTGGTTCCTGCTTTGCCGGAGCTGCGGCGAGAGCCTGAGGTGCAACCAGTGTTCCATCTCGCTCACCTACCACCGGCGGCAGCACCGGCTGATCTGCCACTACTGCGGCTACACGGCGCCCGTGCCCGTGCGCTGCCCGGCCTGCGGCAGCGAATATCTGCAGTACGTGGGCGAGGGCACGGAAAAAATCGAGAGCAAGTTCGCGGAAATGTTTCCGCAGGCGCGCGTGGCGCGGCTGGACCGCGACGTGGCGCGGCAACGGCGGCGCTTCGAGCAGATTCTGGCGGATTTCCGCCGCGGCAAGATCGATATCCTGATCGGGACGCAACTCATTGCCAAGGGGCACGACTTTCCCGGCGTGACCCTGGCGGGCGTGGTTTCGGTGGACACGGGGCTGAGCTTGCCGGACTTTCGCGCCGCCGAGCGGACGTTCCAGTTGCTCACCCAGGCGGCGGGGCGCTCGGGGCGCGGTGCGACACCCGGGCGCGTGCTCGTTCAGACTTTCTACCCCGAACACTACGCCGTGCGCCTAGCGGCTGAGCAGAACTACGAAGGTTTCTATGCCCAGGAGATGCGCTTCCGGCGGCTGATGCACTACCCGCCCGAGACTGCGCTGGCCAACGTGGTGGTTCAGGACCGGTTGCTGGAGCGGGCGGCGCGCATGGCCGGGCAGGCGGGTAAGTTCCTGGCCTCGCTCGAAAGCGCCTCGCGCGCCCACAAGATATTCGGTCCCAGACCCGCCCCTATGGCACGGCTCAAGGGCCGCAACCGCATTCAGGTGCTGCTCAAGTCATCCTCACGGGCCGAACTGAACGAGACCCTGCGCCGTCTCAGTGACTTCTGCGAGGCGCAGGGGATTCCTCCCCAGTCTCTGATGCTCGACATCGATCCGGTCAGCATCATGTGAGGATGCAGAGCAACCTGAGGGCGTGCTGGGGAATCCTGAAACAGCACCCGGGCGTCGATCGGGTACACCCCCCGGAGGGGGGCTGCGGGCTCCGGTAGGGGCAACCTATTGCAGCGACTGAAGTTCTTTGCCGGGCTTGAAGCGGACGGCTTTGCCGGGAGGAATACTCACTTCCGCGCCCGTACGCGGGTTGCGGCCAATCCCCGTCTTGCGCGGCTTGACGTTGAACACGCCGAATCCACGCAACTCGATGCGGTCGCCCTTGGAGAGGGCGCGCTTCATGGACTCGAAGACCGTCTCGACGGCGATCTCGGCCTTCGTCTTGGTGACTCCCGTGCGGTTGACGACCTCATTGATGATGTCCAACTTGATCACGCGAACCTCCTGAAAACACAGGTTTTATCCTAGGGAGCCGTTTGCCGATTGTCAAGGCTTTTTCTTTTGTAATATCATGCCTGCTCTTTTCGCGTGAGGCGGGCTTCGGGGCTGCTCGCTTCACCCTTCAAATCCCCATTTCCGCGAGGTGCCGCTTATGTCCGTCAAGAACGACCGCTGGATTCGTCGCATGGCGCAAGAGCACGAGATGATCAAGCCTTTTGCTGAGAATCAGGTACGCGAAGGCGTGATCTCCTACGGCCTGTCCTCGTATGGCTACGACCTGCGAGTGGCCGACGAATTCAAGATCTTCACCAACGTCAACAGCACCATCGTGGATCCCAAGGGATTCGACGAGCGCTCGTTCGTCGAGTTCCGCGGCCCGGTGTGCATCATCCCGCCCAATTCCTTCGCTCTGGCGCGGTCGGTCGAGTATTTCAAGATTCCGCGCAGCGTGGTCACCGTCTGCGTGGGCAAATCCACCTACGCGCGCTGCGGCATTATCGTCAACGTCACCCCTTTGGAGCCGGAGTGGGAAGGGTACGTGACCTTGGAAATCTCCAACACCACGCCCCTACCGGCGCGTGTCCATTCCAACGAAGGACTCTGCCAGATCCTCTTCTTCGAATCCGACGAACTCTGCGAGACGTCTTACAAAGATAAGAAGGGCAAGTACCAGTCGCAGAAGGGAATCATGCTGCCCAAGGTCTGATGGGGAGTGCCGGCGCGACGGCTCACGCCTTCTTGCGCCGCTTGGCGGCCGCGCCGGCGACCAGCCACAGGGCCAGCGCGGCGAACTCGGTGTGCGTGAAGTGGCCGGGGAAGACGGGCAGAAGCTTCATCAAAATCAGCAGCAAGGCGACGACGATCCCGGCCGCCGCAACGGTGCGCTGCCGCGGGGCCGCGTCGATGCGCCAGTAGGCCGCGCAGCTCGCCAGCCACCCCGTCGCCGAGGCCATCGAACCGACCTCGGTGATGGGAATCAGGATGGCGTCGCCGGCCAGTGCGCCCGCGGCGGTCAGCAAGCCTACCAGCAGGGCGGCGTTGGCGGGCGTCTGGTTCTTCTCGTGGATGCGCCCGAAGCGCTCGCTGATCATTCCCTTGCGTCCCAGCGCGAAAAAGAGCCGGCTGGCGGCGATAAAGTTGCCGTTGAAAACCTTGAGCAGCGATAGGATCGCCGCCGCCAGAATCAGGTTGACGATCCATTCGCTGTGGAAGGCGTCGTGGAACGCCGAGGCAGTGGCAAAGCTCTGGTGGGTGAGCGGCGGCCAGGGGTGCACGTAGGCCACCACGGCGATGACCGCGGCGTAGAAGGCGATGCCGACCACAATGGCCAGCATGATGGCGCGGAAAAATCCCCGCGCGCGGAACTGCGGGTTGGCCTCCTCGGCGCATTTTGGAACCGATTCGAACCCGGTCATGAAGTAAGGCACGATCTGGATGACCAGCAGGATGGAGACCCATCCTGAGTGGCTGAACCAGGGACGGAAATTCTCGGCCGAGCCCCTCGCCACGCCGAACGATCCGAAAAGCAAAAAGAGCGCCAGCAGCCCGAAGGTGGTCCAATTCTGGAAGGTGGCGCTCAGCCGGATGCCGCGATAGTTGAGGGTGGTGATGGCCGCCGCGAGCCCCAGGCCCACCAGCAGTTGGGGCAGATAGATGGGCTTGCCGCCCACGCGATAGAGCTCAAAGCTGTTGAGCGCCGGAAACAGGTACGCGGCGATCTTGCCCACCGCCACCGCTTCCCAGGGGCAGACCACCCAGTAGGCCAGGGTCATGATCCAGCCGGTCGTGAAGCTGACGCTTTGCGGAAACACCTTGGCGGCGTAAGCGACCTCGCTGCCCGCGTCGGGGATGGCCATCACCAAGCGGCTGTAAACGTAGCCGATGGGCAGCAGCGCCGCACCGCCGATCGCGAACCCCAGAATGCCTCCCAGCGGCCCGCCACGCCGCAGCCAGTCGTCCATGACCACCAACCACCCCACGCCCACCATGGTGCCGAAGGCGAGGGTGAAATAATCGGTGGTGCGCAGTTTGCGGGCTAGATTGGCCATCGGTGATTCGTCGGGCTGGCAGCTGCTCTCGACCCTTCGAGGGCGCCGCGCCCCAGAGCGAGCTCTGGGCTTTAACGGTAGAGCCCGAGTCCGGTAGAATACCCCGCGCCGGGAGTTGGGGAAAGGCGCCGCGAGGTTTTTTTATTCGACCCCAGGTGCGGTAAAGTTACGTAGAGGGGCGGAGGTGGCCATGAAACGCGCGACGGGAATCCTGATGCTGGGTGTGTTGTTGACGGCGCCGGGGAGCTTTTGCGCCGCCACCACGCCGCAGGCGGCGCCCCAAGAGGCCGCCCAGGCCGGCAAAACAGCGCCGCCGCCCGCGAGCTATACCCTGACGCCGCAGCAGCGCGCGCGCGCCGTGGCTTACTCGCATCGCCGCAACCTGGTCTATTTCGGCGGGGTCCTGCTGGCCCTGGCCATTTACATTTTTCTCTGGCGCGCCGGGATCGCCGTGGCCTTTCGCAACTGGGCGCGCCGAGTCTCCTCGCGCCGCTTTGTGCAGTGCCTGATCTTCGCGCCGCTGTTCATCGTTACCGTCAGCGTGTTGGAGCTGCCGCTCGATTTCTACTCCGGCTTCACCCTCCAGCACCAGTTCGGGCTTTCCACCCAGAGTCTCGCGTCCTGGTTCGGCGACGCAGGCAAGAACCTGGCGCTGGGCGTCATCTTCGGCACGCTGCTCATCTGGTTGCTCTTCGCGATCGTCCGCCGCAGCCCGCGCCGATGGTGGCTTTACTTCTGGCTGGCGACCATTCCCATCACCCTGGCGGTGATCTTTCTCAGCCCGCTGGTGATTGACCCGCTGTTTTTCCGCTTCACGCCGCTCGAAAAGACCCAACCGCAGTTGACCACCCAAATCGAGGCGATGCTGCACCGCGCGGGCTTGGAGATTCCGCGCGCGCGCATCTTCGAGATGAATGCCAGCTCCAAAACCAAGACCATCAACGCCTACGTGACCGGCTTCGGCAAGAGCAAGCGCCTGGTGATTTGGGACAACACCATCAAAGACCTTACGCCCGATGAAACGCTGACCGTGGTCGGGCACGAGACCGGCCACTACGTCCTCGGGCACATTCCCAAGGAATTTTCGCTTATCGAGCTGGTGGCGCTGGTCTGTGTGCTTGGAGGCTTCGGGTTGGTTCTCTGGATGGTGGGGCGCTGGGGTCCGCGCAGCCGCCTGGAGGGCGTCGGCGACCTGGCGGTGCTGCCGGTGATGCTGCTGGCCCTCACGATCGTGGGATTCTTCGCTTCTCCGGCCATTAACGCCATCTCGCGCCACTACGAGCACCAGGCCGACCAGTTCGCCCTGGAGGCCACCTACGGCGTCGTTCCCAACCCCAACGCCACGGCGGCGCGGGCTTTCCAGATCCTTGGCGAACGCGACTTGGCCGACCCCGACCCGAGCCATTTCATCATCTTCTGGCTCTATTCTCACCCGCCGCTCGACGCGCGCATCCGCTTTGCCATGAGCTACAAGCCCTGGGCGGAAGGGAAGCCGATGCAGTTGCTGCACTCCGTGGCCGTGCCCCCGGCAAGGCCCTGACGCCGGTTTTGAGAGCCCGCGAGCCAGCTTCTTGCAGCGGCTCGGGCCTCTGTGTTAATTTCAATAGGTTCAAGAATTTGCGGCACGTTCAGCCGAGGCAACGATGATCATTGCTCATTCGGGTCAAACCCCGCGCGTGGCGAGTTCCGCCTTCGTCGCCTCGAGTGCCGACCTTATCGGCGACGTCGAGATCGGCGAAAACGCGAGCATCTGGTTCCAGACCGTGCTGCGCGGCGACATCGAGCCCATTCGCGTGGGCGCCAACTCCAACGTCCAGGACGGCTCGGTGCTGCACACCATCCTCGGTTCGCCGGTCACCCTGGGCGACTGGGTGACGGTGGGGCATCGCGCCGTGCTGCACGGCTGCACGGTCGAGAATCACTGCCTGATCGGGATGGGCGCCATCGTGCTGAACAACGCGCGCGTAGGCGAGGGCTCCATCGTGGCGGCGGGCGCGCTGGTGCTCGAAAACGCCGTCATCCCGCCCCGCAGCCTGTACGTGGGCCTGCCGGCGCGCTTCCAGCGCCAGCTCACCGAGGGCGATCGGACGTTCATTGACGCCCACGCCCGCAATTACCTTCAGTACAAGGAGCAATACCTCGCGGGAAAGCGGAAGTGAATAGAGCTTTCAGTTATCGGTTTGCAGTCGACAGCGAGAGATGCCGGCTGGAGACTGAGGATCATTAACTGAAAACCGAACATTAAGAACTGAGAATTCCATTGTCCAAACGCACCGAAGCCATCCGAACCGTGAAAGGAATGCGCGATCTGCTCCCGAGGGAGCTCTACCTGTGGCGGCGCGTCGAAGACGACGTGCACCGCGTCTTCGGCGCCTACGCCTTCCAGGAGATTCGTACCCCGGTGGTGGAGGAGTCGGCGCTGTTTGCGCG